>JAVWEG010000061.1:0-334 GCA_036641735.1 Oscillospiraceae bacterium | reverse complement strand
TGATTACACTTCGAACTAAGGGTGAGGGAGGTCAAGCTGCATTAGGCTACGTAGAATATTTTAATATCTTAGAAAATCTATTAGAAAATGATATTATCGATATTATTGATTTACAAGTTAAAAGCGCCGCCCGTACAAATACGAGCGGCGCTTTTATTACGTTAACTTGTTATATTGCTACAAAGAATTTAATGCAGAATAGCAATGCTATTACTACAGTGCCAATCTTGATGTCCTTAAAGCGACCTGTGAATAGCTTGATAAGAACATAAGAGATAAGACCGAAAGCAATACCGTTTGCTATGGAATATGATAGTGGCATCATAGCAATTGT
>JAVWEG010000060.1:0-14144 GCA_036641735.1 Oscillospiraceae bacterium | reverse complement strand
AGAGCCCTTGCCCTACAACCGAAACGCAAACAAATACGATTACAGGGATTTAATTGTTCATCAAATAGTGCAAATTTTAGATGATATTAACGTAGGGCAAGGGCTTTGCTCTTACCGATTATCCCATATCGGACGAATAGTTCAAGATGAAATACCAAATATCATAAATCATATTCATTTCATAATTTTGTTAGAACGGCAAGAGCAGAGCCCTTGCCCTACAAAGGGATTAATAATTGTTTTTTGCAAATCTTGTTTATTTTGTTTCCATTGTACCTAAATTATGGCCTTTATCGTTTATTTCGCCAAGCTTATAATCAAAGCCCGTTGGAATACCTAATTGCGATGCAGGTACAGTTTCACCGTTTAAGCGGAAATGCTCGTTTAGCAAAGTAGCTAAATTTTCGGCATTTATGGCATATACAGCTTCTCCGTTTATCATAACAGAGCCGCCGGGGCAGCGCGCTATAAATATATCTTCATCCTTTAATGCCATCATCTTAGGGAACAAAGAGCCAAGCTGAATAAGATTAAAGTCTGTGGAACAATAATTAATTACGCGCCCTGCCATATTGGGAACGTCCGCTAAAGAAAAATCGGTGCGTATCGCATTTACCACTGCTTTATAAAAATACTGCTGCATTTCCAGTCGCTTAATATCCTTTTGCGCGTACATATCACGCTGCCGTATCACAAACACAGCGCTTGTACCTGTAAGCCTATGTGTACCCATTGGAATGGAGTTACCATACTCATCGTGTACTTCCCACGGCACATACATATTAATGCCTCCGAGGGCATCTATTATCTCGGTAAAAGCATCTAGGTCAAACACTGCGTAGTTTTCAATATCAAGCGCAAAATCCTTATTAAGCACATTAGCAAGGTTAGCAATGTGATTTACTTTATCTTCGCCCGTGGCATATACAAGATTAATTTTGCCCGTTTCGGTAAGCTCGCCGATATAGGTGTCGCGTGGTATTTGCAAAATATTGAGCTTATTATCTTTTAGATTGTAGCTGCAATATAAAATAACGTCTGTCATACCAAGCTTGTTTGCGTAATCGCGCCCTTCGTCTTTGTCGTAGTCTATACCTCCTACAAGAAAAGAAATATTATCGGGAGTGTTTATCTCTGCATTTGGCTTTACTTGCTCAGGCAAAGTACCTGCTTCGTTTTCTTGCAGTAAACCGTCATAATACAGGTAAATTCCGCCTAATATTAAAGCAATAAGCAAAAATACAGACAGTATTATTATTATAAT
Source organism: Oscillospiraceae bacterium (assembly GCA_036641735.1). Taxonomy (GTDB): domain Bacteria; phylum Bacillota; class Clostridia; order Oscillospirales; family Ruminococcaceae; genus JAGPHI01. The sequence continues at coordinate 12,880 of JAVWEG010000060.1, read as the reverse complement.
TAATTGCGAAACGGATAATTTTTTCTTCTTTTTATTCATAAAATTCCTCTTTCATAAAACAAAGCTTTTGTTAATTAGACGGTAAAAGTAACAAAATTATTACAACAATTGCAAAATATCAGAAGGTGTATGTATCAGCATTTTCGCGCCATTTTCCAAAAGCTCGTCCGCTTGCCGAAACCCCCACAAAACACCGCAGGCATAAAGCCCTGCATTATTAGCGGTAAGCATATCCACACCACTGTCTCCAAGATATATTGTGTCTTTGGGTTTTAAACATAGCTTGTCTAAAATGTGCAAAACTATATCGGGAGCAGGCTTTGGAGACGAATTTACAGTCATACCCGAAACGTAATCAAAGGTATCGGGGAAATACATATTTACAAGCTCTCGTGCAAAGCCTTGCTCTTTATTAGTGGCTACAGCAAGCTTTGCACCCTTTTGCTTTAAGCTGCGTAAAAGCTCGTCAATGCCATTATAGCTAACGGTGCAGTCGGTTTTATGAGCGGAATAATAAGCGTTAAAAAGTGCGGCTGCTTTATTTAACGTCTCGTCGGTTTGCGCTGTTTGCGGTAAAGAGCGCGATATCAGCTTCGGAATACCATTGCCTACGCGATATTTATACGAATTAATATCGTGTATAGGAAAAGATAAATTTTGCAGCATATAATTAGAAGCGTTTGCAAGGTCATCAAGGGTATTGAGTAAAGTGCCGTCAAGGTCGAAAATAAAAGCTTTCATAATACTACTTTCTTGTTTATTTTGATATATAACGACTGTTATATCAGCTAAACAGCGTTAAATTTTTGGCATAATATGCCTGTACACCGCGTATGCGTACTTTTTTATGGCAAGGCAAATACAGGTAAATATCGCATCGTCCCTCACTTGCGGATACAGGATGTTGCCAAAGAAGAAGCGATACATCTTGTGTAAGAATACATAAATCGTGCCTTGTAAAAAACGAAGTATAGCATACGGCTATAGTGCGATTAGGCATTATAGTAAGCCCCTCACGTCCATAGCCTTCTATTGAAACGAGTAAAGCCGCACAAGACAATATAATAGGTAGTGCAATGATTATGCGAACAGAGGGCATTTGCAGGCAAGCTACAATGAAAAGAGCTGAAAAAAGCAATAAAGAGGATAATGCAAGCCATATATATTGCATAATACTGCGAGCGCGAGGAGCTTTATACGGCGGACATTGCCACACAAGCTCGGGTAAAAGTGTGCTAAGCTGCGCTGTGTCGCGCCTTGAAAAAGCAAAGGCAGGAGCATCATTACCCGTATAGCTACCGCAATAAATAAATATAGGATAACGGCGCAGTAAGCGCGCAATAAAAGTAACGCGCACATCGCAAGCGCTTATAGAGCTACAGCGAAAGCGCCGCTCTGTATGCGTGATAAGCCCACCACGGCATATTAATATACCGTTATTGCGGCACACGCTAAATCCTGCGGTATGCAAAAACGATAAAAACAGCCCGAACGCAAAAAGTAAAAACAATATCGACATAATAAAAGCAAGACCTGCCGGTAAAAATGGCGCTATCAATTTACTTAAATGTTCAATACGAGATATTGCAATATCGGCGGAGCTATGCCCGAGTACTTCATCTAGGCGGTGTATAAATGTAAAAATAAAAAAAGTGCTTGTTGCTATATTGGCACTAAGCATTGTAAAAACAAGACGGTTTGCTCCGGCAGGCGCGAATATTGCGTGATTGGTTTTCACAGGTAGCATACGGTCTGCAAGGGCGGCGGCTGTTTTGCGCGGCAAATAAAAGCTGCACGAGCGCATTGCAAAATTATTTTTAAAATATATTTTGAGCTTGCTTGCAGCACATAAACGAAGCAAAAGCGGACGTGTTATTTCAAGCACGGCTATGCTATTATACGGTATTGCCGTTGTCACGGGGCATAATAATCCGCTGCGCGCATAAAGACATTCGTCACCCGCTTTATATCCTGCGTAATACCAAAATAAAGCGGCAAGCAAAAGCATTAGCGCCAAGATTACTGCATCTTGCCGTAGAGCAAGAAACAAGCTATCTAAATCGAAGGCGATAAGTGCGCGCAGCATTGGAACTACACATAGTATAAGTGCATACTTAATATACTTAATGGAATATAAAAAATGAAACCTTTTATACTCTGCCATCAGCTATTACCCTTGCACATAAGCGTAAGTAATTGCAGGGCATCTGCTTTATTAAGTCCCAAGACAAGAGTAGCTTTTCCCGAAGAATGTATTACATAATAGCATACCTTAAATACGCGGCAAAGTGGTGTTTCAATAATATTGCCGCTTGTAATAAAGCATATAGGAATTTCTATATGCACAGTGAAATATAATCCTTTTTCTATATGCAGTGTATGGTTTTGCGTGTATATTTTACAATGTAAAAGCCGCACGTATAAAAGCAAGCTTATCACTAGCCATAAGCAAAGCACTGTTGCCGCAATAGCAAAAAAGCGCAGCGCCAAAATGGCGGCAATAAGCAGACCTAAAGCCGCAAATTGGCACGCCACCAGCGCTGCACCTTTTTTTTGCACAGTAAAAAGCATAAATTCTCCTATTACGCACTGTATAATCGCAACCGGATATTACTTATTGTTAGTGATGCGCCAGTCGGTAGTAAGTGTGTGAAAGGCGGTATCTTTAGTAAGCACCACTACTTTATCGCCGCTGCGTATCTCGGTATTACCGCGCGGAATAATAAATTCGCCGTCACGCGTTACCGATATAATTACACAATCATCCGGGATATCAAGCTTCGTAAGCGTTTGCCCGTTGTACCTGAAAGACGGAGGAATAAGTATCTCGGTAAGTGATACAGTGCCGCCGCCAAGACTTAAAAGCTGCTGAATGGTAGCCGTTTCCACCTCGCGCTCTATAAGGCGCGCAATATTATCTGTACTGGATACAGCTATATCTACACCAAGCTGTTTTAGCACAGAGGAGTTTTTTGGATTGTTTACGCGTGCCACGGTCTTTTTTACTTTAAACACTGTTTTGGCAAGCTGGCAAGCAATAAGATTATCCTCATCACGTCCTGTTACAGCCACAAAAGCCGTGCAGCCTGTAGGAGAAGCGCTTTCCAGTACTGCCATCATTGTGCCGTCACCGTGAATTACAGGTATATCAAGGCTGTTTGCAATATGCTCACAAGCAACAAGGTCTTGCTCTATCACTGTAGGAGAATGGCCGTGTTCCATTAAAGTTTTGGCAAGATAATATCCAAGCTTGCCGCCGCCCACTATACATACTCTCATTATTTACCCCTTATTATCAATCAGCAATTTCGCTGTATATTACTTCATCGTCGGAGCGGATAAGCAAATCTTGTGTGCCTGCAAGCTCCATAGTATTATTGGCACGTAAAATACCATATAATACAAGCCCTTCGTGCGGTGGCTTTAAAGAAGATATTGTGCGCCCTACATAAGATTTATCAATAGGAAACGTCATAAAATTGGCAGTGGAGGAGCCAATTGTAATAGTATGGCTGGCAGGTGCATCATCAGATAAAAGCCCTGCGAGCATAGCATATACCGTAAGATTAGTAGAACAAATTGCCCTCATACCAAAGCGCTGTGAGAACACTTCTTTGCGAGACGGATCTGTAACGCGGGTAATAATACGTGGCACGTGAAAAATATTTTCCGCTACTTGCCCCACCATAATATTTATATTATCGTCAGGGGTAACAGCCGCCACGGCATCACAGCCCTCTATACCTGCAGAGCGCAATACATCTACATCTATAGGCACGCCTATCACAGTCATTCCGCCAATGTGTAAGTTGCTCATTTCGTTAAGCTTTTCAATGTTTTGTGCCTGTTCATCTATTACCGACACAGCGTGGCCCAGCTCTTCTAAAATCTGCACTAAGCGGCAGCCAACGCGTCCGCAGCCCACTACCAATATGTTCACTTAAAAGTCCACCTCATTTATTAAATTTGATTGCAATGGGTATATTATACAGCTTTATAAATAAAAAGCAATTGTTACAAAAGTTTATCTTTTTCTACAAGACGTTTATTAACGCTACGACGTGTAAGTGCATAAATAATTGACATCATAGGAACCGCAAAAAGCATACCCACAATTCCAAATAGTCCGCCTCCTACAGTTACCGCCGCAAGTACCCAAATAGCAGGTAAGCCCACACTTGTACCCACTACACGCGGATATATTAGGTTGCCCTCTATTTGTTGTAATATTAATAAAAATATAATAAACCAAATAGCTTGCATAGGATCTACCATCATTATCATAAATGCACCTACTATAAGCCCGACAAAAGCGCCGACAATAGGGATAAGTGCCGATATTCCCACAAGCGCGCCAATCATAGGAGCATAGGGGAAATGCAAAACAAGCATACCAAGCCAGCATAATGAGCCGAGTATCGCGGCCTCTGTGCATTGTCCCGCAATAAAATGAGCAAAGGTTTCGCCTGCAAGATGTGCCACATCAAACAAACGTGACGATAGCTTTTCAGAGGCATAGGCTTTGCATACGCGATGCAATTGCCCCGACAATTTTTCTTTGCTTATAAGCATATATGCGGCAAATATAAAAGCGATACATAAATTAACCACACCGCTGAATATTCCCGACAGCACTGAAATAGTGCCTCCGACAAATCCTGTAGCACCGTTTTTAATAAAATTAAAAATAGTTTCGGCGGCTTTGTTCCACGGAATATTAAGCGACATTATCCAGCTCTCAAGCGCAGGATTTGAATCTACTTGCGCTATTGCCCATTTTTGCACATCTGCAAAAAACTTAGGTATCGCATTTGCCAATACAGAAAAAGCGCCGATAAGTTCAGGAATTACAAGGTTTATAACGAGTGTTAAAACAAGTATTATCAGTGCAAGCGAAAGTAAAATACATAGTGGACGACGGATTTTACTTACCCATTTGGCTTTTGCATTCGGGAAAAAATGCCGCTCTAAAAACCGCAAAGGCACATTAAGCACAAATGCAATGCAAAAGCCTATCAATATAGGCGAAGCGAGGGAAAACAGATGTTTAACAAATCCCCATACCAAATCGATATTGTTTAGCCCCCAAAACAAGGCGATTGCACCTGCCACCACCAAAAAAAGTAATTTTGCGCTTTTTTTATTTAATTCCATTATACAGGCCTTCTTTCTGCTACAGTAATTTATCGGCGATTGATTTTGTGGTTAGCTCTTTGTTTACAATGTATTCGTCTTTACGGCGGCGGCAAAATTCATTAAACAGTACATCTATAAGGAATAGGTTTCCCATTTTGGCGGCGACAGAGCCTGATTGCAAAGGCCCTTCTTTAGAACCGCAAAGCAGCATTACATCTGCGTGTGCTGTGACAGGTGACCGCTTAAAGTGCGTAAATATTATTGTTTTTGCGCCGCGAGCGCGTGCAGGCACAAGCACGTCAAGCATATCGCGCGTGGCACCCGTATATGTGAAAAACATTATCACGTCACCCGGCTGTGCAAGGCTTGCGGATACGGCTTGCAAATGCGAGTCCTCAATACAATAAAATTTGGAGCTTGTAGTAAGAAACCTTGCCCAAGCCTCCATCGCAAGGATAAGGCTGCCGCCTTGCCCAAAGCAGTATACGTGATTTGCGGCTTCAAGATAATCCACAGCCTTATTAATGGCATTTTCATCTACAAGCTCTAATGTTTGCGTGAGCGCCGATACATTTGTGGCATATAGCTTGCGGCACATATCGGAAATATCATCTTCGTCGGTAATTTTGCCATATAAACTATAATCGTCGTTTGGCGTACTTGCTCCCGATGCTTTAGCAAGCTCCAGCTTAAGGTCATTGTATCCTGCAAATCCAAGCGCTCTGCAAAGCCTAAATACAGTAGCTTCAGCTACATTACACTCATCGGCGAGTGCAGTAATAGACATAAACTGTACTTCAAGACGATTGGCGAAAATATAATCCGCTACTTTTTTGCCGGATTTAGTTAAGCTATTATATTTTGATGTCATTGTATCCATTATATCGTGTGCCATATATCCACCTCAATGCTTTTATTATATATATAATAATGCTTACATATAAATAATACAATCGTTTCTGTACAGTTTTGTAACAAATAGTCAACTTGCACAAAGAAAAAAGAAATTTTCATAAGTATTTGATATTGAAAAGTATTTTCACGAGTGCTATTATAAGGATGTTGAGCAAAAGTCTTTTATACAGATTTTTTGCGACGAGAGAAGAAAAGAAATATTAGGAGGATTACAATGAAAAAAGCACTTGCAATCGTTTTATCCCTCGCATTGGCAGCAGGCACATTTGCTTCCTGCGGCGAGAAGCCGGCAGCATCTACACCTGCGGCATCCACACCAGCGACATCTACACCGGTAGCATCTACACCGGCACCGGCAGAGAATGTTGAAATTACTTGGTGGGCATTCCCTACTTTTGCAAAGGTAGACGATACAGTAGGTAAGTACGAGCAAGCTATTGCCGATGCATTTATGGCAAAAAATCCTAACATTAAAGTTAAAGTAGAGATGATAGACTTTAAAACAGGTCCTGATAAGATAGCTACTGCTATACAGGGCAATACAACACCTGATGTGTTGTTTGACGCTCCGGGACGCATCATCGGATACGGTAAAGACGGCGTTTTGGCTCCTGTAACAGATATGTTCACAGACGAGTTCAAAAAAGACGTTAACAACGAAAACTTGCTGAAGTCTTGCTCAGACGGCAAAGACTACTATATGTATCCTATCTCATCCGCACCTTTTACAATGGGTGTTAACAAAACACTTCTTGAAAAAGAAGGCTTGATGGATATGGTAAAGACAGACGGTGAGCGCACCTTCACAACAGAAGATTTCACAAAGCTAAATGCAGCACTTGCCAAGAAGGGCCACAAGAATGCAATCGTATTCTGCTCAGGACAAGGCGGCGACCAGGGCACACGTGCTTTCATAGCTAACCTATTTGGCGCTACAATCACAAATGCTGATCTTACCGCATACACAATGGACACACCAGAAGGCATCAAGGGTATGCAATATTGCGTAGATGCTGTTAAGAACAAAACTCTTGAAAATGGTATCACATACAACGGCGGCGAGGCTATAGAGCAATTTGTTTCAGGCGCAGTTACTTCCTGCACATTGTGGGGACCTGCACAAGCAGCCGGCAACGCAGCTAAGCTAAAAGAAAACGGAATTGAAGTATTGGCATTGCCACTTCCTTCTGAAAAAGGCACACCATCACTTGAGTACTTAGTAAATGGTTTCTGCGTATTCAACAATAAAGATGATGCTAAGATAGCTGCTTCTAAAGAGCTTATCAAATTTATCTGCGACGATAAAGAGCAAGGCCCTAAGAACGTTAAAGCTACAGGCTCATTCCCAGTACGTTCAAGCTTTGGCAATCTTTATGGCGACGATGCCGATATGGCATTCTATGCAAGTATGATAAAGAACTACGGCACATATTACAACACCATCGATGGTTTTGCATCTATGCGTCCGGCGTGGTTTGGTTCATTGCAAGCAGCTCTAACAGGCGAGAAAACAGCAGAAGCTGCAATGAAGGACTTTACAGCTAAGGCTAATGCAAGCATCAAGGAAGCTGCATAAGTAAAGCATTATCACAATTATGTTAAATCAGTAGCCCGAGACTTTTTAAGCAATTAAGGGCCGCCTGCCCAAAAACAGGCGGCTCTATTTTTATGAATGAAGTTTTCCAAATTGCAAGGGGGAAAAATAATGGAACACACGAAAAAGCAAAGCGCTTTCAGCAAATGGTATGGCACAGTTCCAATACGTACTCGCGAGACAATAGTATCTTATCTGTTTCTTTTACCCGCATTATTGTTTTTTACATTCTTTGTTATAGTTCCTATAGTTAATGGTGTTTACACAAGCTTTTTCAATTACACAATGAGAAAGTTTGATTTCGTTGGACTAAACAACTATATTAAGCTGTTTTCTGACGAAGTATTTTTAAAATCGCTAAGAAATACGGTACTCCTCGTAGTGGGAGTAGTGCCGTTTATCGTATTATTCTCGTTATTCGTTTCAGTGGTAATTTATCAAAAAAATGCCGTTATACGCAGCGCGTTTCGTGCGGTATTCTATTTGCCTGTTGTTACAGGTACAGTATCCATTGTAGTGGTATGGAAATGGATATTCGACCCGATGAATGGTATTCTAAACTACATACTAATGCAGCTTGGAGCAATAGATGCACCTATTATGTGGCTGGGTGATAAGCGTTTTGCGCTGTGGTCTATCATAATAGTATTGCTTACTACAAGCGTAGGTCAGCCGATAATCTTATACATAGCGGCGCTCGGAAACTTAGACCAAAGCCATATCGAAGCCGCCGAGATAGACGGTGCAAACGAATGGCAGATATTCCGCCATATTAAATGGCCCGGCATCTTGCCTACCACTTTATACGTAGTGGTTATCACAACGATAAATTCATTCCAATGCTTCTCACTGATACAGCTATTGACGGCAGGTGGGCCGAATAACAACACTACTACCATAATGTATCAAGTATATGTCACTGCATTCTCGGAGTATAAGTTTGGCTATGCAAATGCTATGGGCGTAATATTGGCAATAATTATTGGTATTTTCAGCATTGTACAGTTCAAATGCTTCGGCAACGACGTAGAATATTAAGGAGGAGAGAATATGAAAAAGAAAACAGGCGTATTTGACATTATTTCGATGATTATTCTTGCACTTCTTACAATAGTGTTTGTATTCCCGTTTTACTGGGTAATTACAGGCAGCTTTAAAAGCCAGCAAACTACTATACAGATACCTCCCGAATGGTGGCCGATGAACCCCACAATGGATAACTATACCACGCTATTTAAACAGCCTGCTTGGCAGTGGTTTTTCAATTCCGTGTTTATAGCGTTTATGACAATGCTTCTTGTGTGCATTGTATCCTCACTCGCAGGCTATGTGCTTGCCAAAAAGCGCTTTTACGGCGGCACAATTTTGTTTAGCTTATTTGTAGCGGCTATGGCACTGCCAAAGCAAGTGGTATTAGTACCATTAGTGCAGCTTGCCAGTAAAATGAATTTGCACGACCATCTGTGGGCTGTAATATTGCCTGCTGTGGGCTGGCCGTTTGGTATATTTTTGATGAAACAGTTTTCCGAAACTATACCGGGAGAGCTGCTGGAAGCTGCCAAAATAGATGGCTGCTCAGAGTTCACAACGTTTGTGAAAATAGTACTGCCAATGGTAAAGCCCGGTGTTGCGGCACTGGCTATCTTTACCTTTATCACCGCTTGGAACGATTATTTCCTACAGTTAATAATGCTCTCAAGTAAAGCAAACCTTACCTTGCAATTAGGTGTTGCTATGCTACAGGGCGAATATTCTACCAACTACGGTGTACTTATGGCAGGAGCGACAATGGCGGCAATTCCTATTATTACAATGTTTATCTGTTTCCAAAAATCATTTACACAAGGCATCACAATGGGTGCCGTGAAAGGATAAGTTATGAAAAGCAATGAAAGATTTAAAGGTATAATTCCTGCGTTTTATGCGTGTTATGATGAAAAAGGCGAGGTTAGTCCTGAGCGCACACAGGCACTTACACGTTATTTTATAGAAAAAGGCGTAAAAGGTGTATATGTATGCGGCTCGTCGGGCGAATGTATTTATCAGACGGTAGAGGAACGCAAAACTACACTTGAAAATGTAATGAAGGTAGCAAAGGGCAAGCTTACGGTTATTGCACACGTAGCTTGCAATAATACAAAGGATAGTATGGAGCTTGCACGTCACGCCGAAAGCCTCGGTGTAGATGCAATTGCAAGTATTCCTCCGATATATTTTCATTTGCCCGAGCACGCAATAGCTAAATATTGGAACGATATTTCTGCTGCTGCGCCAAATACAGATTTTGTTATTTACAATATTCCTCAGCTTGCAGGGGTGGCGCTTACAATGAGCCTGTTCCACGAAATGCTTAAAAACCCACGCGTAGTTGCAGTGAAAAACTCATCTATGCCTGTGCAGGATATTCAAATGTTTAAGCAAGACGGCGGCAAAGACTTTACAGTGTTTAACGGGCCTGATGAGCAGCTTGTTTCAGGGCTTGCAATGGGCGCTGACGGCGGTATAGGCGGCACTTATGCTGTAATGCCGGAGCTGTTTATAAAGGTGTTTGAGCTTACAAAAAAAGGTGAGCTTGAAAAAGCGCGTGAATTGCAGTATGATATTGATGAAATCATCTATGCAATGTGTGCTTGCCACGGTAATTTGTATGCGGTAATGAAAGAAATTTTGCGCATACGCGAAGACCTTAACGTTGGTGGTGTACGCTTGCCGCTTGCTGATATTATCGATGCGGATATGCCGATAATTGATAAATGCGCTAAGATGATTGACGCAGCAATAAAAAAATATTAGAGGCTAAACATATTTTAGTGCAGTGGCTTTTTGCCGCTGCACTAATGCTTGTTTAAACCGCCTCTACAACAGGAGGCAGATTATGAGAATAGCAGCATTGGATTTAGGCGGCACGTTTATTAAAGCAGGCATAGTGGAAAATGGCGTGTTATCAAAGGTGACGGAGCATCCGACATCAGCTCACGCAGGTGGCCCCGAGGTAATAAAAAATGCTATTGAAATAGTGCGTGCATTTGGTAAAGTGGATAGAGTAGGGCTGTCTACAGCAGGTGAAGTGGACGTAGATAAAGGCATTATCCGCCTTGCGGATAATATTCCCGGATACACAGGAATGAACCTGAAAAAAGAGTTTGGCGATGCGCTTAATTTGCCTTTTATAGTAGAAAACGATGTTAATGCTACTGCCGTAGGTGAGCTGCAATTTGGCTCGGGACGCGATTTTAAAGATTTTTTGTGCGTTAACTACGGCACAGGTATAGGCGGAGCAATTATACTTAATAAAAAGCTATATCGCGGATACAGATATTCCGCAGGCGAGTTTGGCGGGCTTGTTACACATCCGGGCGCAATGGTACCGGGCGATGTAGGCTCGGGCAGCTACGAGAGATATGCCTCAACGAGTGCTTTAGTGCGCAGAGCTATGGCGCTGTCGCCAAAGCTGGATTCGGGGCGCGCAGTATTTGCCGCTATGGATATTCCGGAAGTAAAAATGCTTGTAGACGACTGGATAAGAGAGATAAGCTTTGGGCTTATTTGCCTTATACATACTTTTAATCCGAACGCAATCGTGCTTGGCGGCGGCATAATGAAAGAGCCGTATATTCTACTTAATCTAAATGCTATTTTGTCTGCCAATACAAAGCCGAGCTTTCACGATTGTAAGCTTTTGCCTGCAAAATTAGGCAATAATGCAGGGCTGTACGGAGCGGCACATTTGGTAAGCTTATTATAAAAAAGAAGGAATTATTTATGGATAAAGAAAAACTTATTGCTCATCAGGAATGGACAAAGAATGAGTTAAATGCTTCGGCACGTTTTTGGCTTGACCACGGTATGGATAAAGAAAACGGCGGAATATATACTTGCCTTGATAGAAAAGGCGAGATATTTTCCACCGACAAATCCGTGTGGATGCAAGGGCGCTGTGCTTGGACATTTGCATATATGTGCAAAATATACGGCAATAATCCTGAATGGCTTTCAGCAAGTAAAAGCTGCATAGATTTTATGGAACAGCATTGCATTAACCGTGCGTGCGGCGACAGAATGTACTTTACAGTTACGGCTGACGGCAAGCCCTTGCGCCAGCGCCGCTACTGTTTTTCCGAAGGATTTTATGCTATGGCAAATGCCGAATATTACGGTGTAACGGGCGATAAAGAATGTTTAGCGCGCGCGCGCAAAGCATATGAGCTTATTTACAATCTTAATAACGGACTTATTAAAGATCCTACAGGAATGGGGCCTAAAGGTATTCCCGAAACCCGTACAGGCAGAGCGCTTGCAGATCCAATGATATTCCTAAATATCACATCGGTATTGCGCCGCTGTGATCCGGAAAATAAAGATTTATACGATGCACGCAGTGCAGAATGTGTAACAACAATATTTAAATATCATCATAAGCCCGAGATGAAATGCACGCTTGAAACAGTGGGTATGAACGGCGAATTTATGGGGGATATCACGGCAGGACGCGTGGTAAATCCAGGCCACGATATAGAATGTTCGTGGTTCTTATTAGAAGAAGCAAACTATCGTAAAGACGATAATTTGCGCAAAGATGCACAGCGTGTATTTGATTTTGCGTTTGAAGCAGGATGGGACAAGGAATACGGCGGACTTTTATATTTTATAGATTGCTTAGGCAAGCCGCCTGAAGCGTACGAACACGATATGAAGCTATGGTGGCCGCACGACGAAATACTGATAGCAAGCTTAATGCTGTATAGAGATACAAATGATGAAAAATATTTTGATATCTACGAAAAAACTTTAAGTTACTGTCAAAAAGTATTTTCCGATCCCGAATATGGTGAATGGTACGGATATTTGCGCCGTGATGGCAAGCCTACAGAGCCGCCGTGTAAGGGCAGCACATTTAAAGGCCCGTTCCATCTGCCGCGTATGCTGATGATGACAGACACAATGCTCGGAGAATTAATAGAAAAAGCGTAATATTTACAACAAACAGCCGGTACAATTTGTATCGGCTGTTTGTTAAAATATTTGCACAAAAAATGAAATTATGGTATAATAACCGCACGGTGTAACCAAAATCGAAGATTTTGACACCTGAGCGAACATTGAAACACGCAAAAGCGGAGTGCCGCTTTTGTTGTGCGCAGCTAAAGCTGCGGTGTGTTATAATAACCTCAAAGTTTGCCTTGCGGCAAAGCGCTTCGCGCTTACAAGGCTTGCGCCTTGTCTTTGAGAACATTG
>JAVWEG010000059.1:0-14153 GCA_036641735.1 Oscillospiraceae bacterium | reverse complement strand
CGCCACTAAAGCGGCAACCACAAGCAAATGCGCCATATATTTTACTGCATATTTAAGGATACAAACAGAACAAATACATGTAATTTACCAACTATTTCAAACGTTCGAACTATAGAAGTTTACAACAAAAAACGCACACAAACCCTTTATTATCAAGGTTTGTGTGCGTTTAAACTTTTGGCAGGGGCAGAAGGGATCGAACCCTCGGCACGCGGTTTTGGAGACCGCTGCTCTACCAGCTGAGCTATACCCCTAAATATGTGTGCTACGAATAAAAACAGCACGTAAGTGTATTACTGATAATTACTTGCGTTTTTATGCCGCTTGTTAAGTATAAACAATTTTTGCTTAATTGTCAATATTAATTTTGCTATTTATATGTACTTGTATATGTTTTATTTGCAAAATTAGTATTATAAATATTGTATTCTGTTTTAACGCTTGCTTGCAATTATAATATTATCGCTTATAATAATATTATAATTAAATTAGCGGAGGAACTTAAAATGATTAAGGGATTAAGCGACAAGCAAAAGCAAGGTATGGCATTTTGCTATCCAAATGGTTTTGAATACAACGGCGAAATTGCTGTTTGCAATGGAGGCAAGGGCATAGAGCTTGATTTTGATAATGATTGCTGCCATATTACTTTGGCAAAGCCGTCTTTACTGTGGCGCGCGTTAATGCTGCTGCAACAGCAAGTAAAAGAGGGTAAAAAAGAGCGCGCCTTGCAAGAGCCGTGTTATCGCGATTTAGGCATTATGATAGATTGCTCGCGCAATGCCGTATTAAAAATATCTGCATTTAAACAAATGGCTATAATGCTTGCTAAAATGGGATATACCGTTATTCAGCTATATATGGAGGATACATTTGAAGTAGAAAAATATCCGTATTTTGGCTATAGGCGCGGAGGATATACGCAAAACGAGCTGAGCGAAATGGATACATTTGCCGATACGCTTGGCATAGAGCTGATACCTGCAGTGCAAACCTTAGCACATCTTGGGCAATCGTTAAAATGGGATACATTTAGCGATATTGTGGATTTTGGCGATATACTTTTGGCAGATGAGGATAAAACATACGAGCTTTTGGATAGTATTTTCTGCACGCTGTCAAAAAGCTTTACAAGCCGTCGTATTAATATCGGTATGGACGAGGCGCATATGGTAGGGCTTGGCAAGTATCTTGATAAGCACGGATATCAGTCTCGTATCGATGTAATGCTAAAGCATTTTACCAAAGTACACGAGCTTGCCGCTAAGTACGGATTTAAGCCGATGCTGTGGAGTGATATGTTTTTCCGCCTTGCAAGCGGAGGAGATTATTATGCGCCCGATTGTGTAATAGATCCGAAAATAAAACAATTTATTCCTGATGATACCACGCTTGTGTACTGGGATTATTATTCCGAAAGCAGTGAAATTTACAACAGAATGCTGGATAGCCACGCAAAAATGAGTGATAATATTATTTTTGCAGGCGGAGCTTGGAAATGGACAGGCTTTAATCCTAATAATCAATTTAGTATGAAGATAGCCAATTTAGCACACGAAAGCTGCAAGGCACACTCGGTAAACGAAGTGCTTGTTACGGCTTGGGGTGATAATGGCGCCGAATGTTCTGTGTTTGCAATATTGCCGGCGCTGCAATATTGGGCAGAGCTATGTTATTCGCAAGATGCTACAGAAGATTCGGCACAGCGCTTTGCACTATGCACCGATGGCAAGCTAGATGACTTTTTGCTTTTGGATAAGCCTACATTTACACCAAATAACCCTCTACCGGGCGGTTGCGCTGTAAATCCTACTAAATACACATTGTATCAGGATATTATGGAAGGGCTTTTTGATGCACATATAGAGCCTGAAAGCTTTAGTGCGCATTATGCCGATTGTGCAAAAGCACTTAAAGGCAATTTTGGTGAATGGCAAGCAATATTTGATGCACAGCAAGCTTTGTGCGAGGTATTAGAGCTTAAATGCCGAGCAGGTATAGATATCCGCAAAGCATATTTCAATACAGACAGCGCGCTACTGCTCAAATATAAAGACGAAATCTTACCATTGCTTTTGCGCCGTACAGAGCGCTTTGCGCAGCTGTATCATATACAATGGAAGCTTGAGAACAAAATAGAAGGGCTGGATATCTTCGATATTAAAATAGGCGGACTTATGCAGCGTATTAAAAGCGCTTGTGAGCGTATCAATGATTATTTAAACGGAGATATACTTACTTTAGATGAGCTTGAAACACCTGTACTACCTTATTCGGTAAAGAAAAGTGAAGCGGAAATTCAAGAACCGATGTGGCATAAAATAGTATCGGCATCTACTATCGCGCTGATTTAAAGCACCTAAAAGTGATATGGTAAACGATTTTTACTGCAAAGCTCCGATTGCAGTGCGATAATGCGTGAGATAACAAAATATCTTTTAATAAAAGCAAGCCCCCATAAATAACGTATGCGTTATTTATGGGGGCTTGCTTGCTTTATTATAATTTAATATCAAAGTCGCTTATATTGGGCAAAGGCTCTGATTGCTCGGTGCGATTTTCCAATAAATCTATTGCAGAAAAATCTTTTTGCTCATTGGTAAGGTTGTTTAAATTATCATCTTTAAATTCACCTGCGCTTGTGTCTAAGGTATTGAGAGGATTTGCCGTTTGGCTGTTTTGTGATAATGATAAATCTTCGCTTTGCAATACTTTTGTTTCATTTGCAGATGCTTTTGATTTAGCAGGTGCTTTTGGTTTGGCGGCTGTTTTCGGTTTAGCAGGTGCTTTGGGTTTGGCAGCTGCTTTAGGTTTAGCAGCTGCTTTGGGCTTGGTAGCTGCTTTAGGTTTAGTGGGTGGCGCATCAAGCTCATCTATAATATCCGCATCGCTATTTTCGCTAAGCTCTGCTTTTTTGTTCGGTTTTTTAGCAGGTGCTTTACGTTTGCGCTTTGGCTTAGCAGGTTCTTCCGATTTTTCGGCGGATACTTCGTCAATTTCATCGTTTTGAAGCGCAAGCTCATCGTCGGACAAGGTTATGATTTCTTCGTTTTCTATTTCCGTGTAATCTATACCGCGCAAGCGGAATTGCTTTACTACCAAGCTTAGTGCGCTTGCCTGTGCCGAAAGCTGTTCGCTGGCACTGGCGCTTTGCTGTGCAGTGGCAGAGTTTGTTTGCACCACCGAGGCAATGCGATCCGCGCTTAAAGTGATGTCGTTTACAAGCTGCTCTTGAACAGAGGAATTGCCGGAAATACCATCAAGAGCATCTAAAATATTATTGGCGCGCAAGGCCACAGCTTGCATTGAATTGCCTGTAGAACGCGCAAGATTTACTCCGTTTGCCACTGCTTTAATTGAGCCTTCTATTAAATCTTTAGTGCTGCTTGCCGCTTGGCTGGATTTTTCGGCAAGCGCGCGCACTTCATCTGCTACCACGGCAAAGCCTTTGCCTGCTTTTCCGGCAGCGTGTGCAGCTTCTACAGAGGCATTGATTGCAAGGATATTTGTTTGCAATGAAATATTCTCGATAGTACTTACTATTTTACCTATTTCACTGCTCTTTTGGCTGATATCGTTCATTGCAATTATCAGCTGCGACATTTGTGCGTTACTGTCATTAAGACGGCGCCCTGTCTCGGAAGCATTTGCATCGGCACTCTCTATATTCTGCGCATTTTCAGTTGTTTTTATTTTAAAATGCTCTATAGAGCGCAACAGCTTAGACACTGCATTTGCTTGCTCGGAGGCACCGTCCGATAATACCACAGCTTCTGTTGCCAATTGAGCAGAGCCTGTGGATACATCGTTCACTGTGCTATGCAGATTACCGAGGGTTTCATTAAACGCATCAAGTATTTTATCTATACTGATTTTCATTGATACAAAGTCGCCCGAAAAATCTTCTTGCAGCTCGGCTGTAAAATCAGAATTTGCCATTTTAGATAAAATATCGGACAACTGTGCTATATAGTGGCGCAAATCGGTAACGGTGCGATTTAACGCAACCGATAAACGTCCTATCTCATCATCTGCTACTGCTTGAGGTACAGGGCTTGTAAGGTCGCCCTGTGAAAGAAGCTGTAAGCGCTCTTTCACACCAACGAGTGGGCTTATTATTTTATGCACATCTCTGCGGCAATAAAAAACGCATAAAGCAAGCAGTATTACCGATATAATAAGGTCGACAATAAAAAGTGCTGTCACTCCGCCCATAAATTCCGAATAAGGGGCTTCCAGTACTACAGTCCATTGCTCGTGGCCGGGTACAGGCAAGAATGTGGCATACATCTTGGTGCCGCCGTTTGTATACAATAAATCACCTGAATTTTCGCTCAAAATAGTTTGCATTGCCTTTGCCATATCAGCGTAAGATTCATCTGTTTTGGCAAGCTCTATTGCGTTAAATCCTTCATATACTTTATTGATGTCTTTGTGATATATTACTTTGCCGCTGTCATTCAGTACATACGCATATCCTGTTTTGCCAAAAGTGAGTGCCGCTATTTTGTTATTGATAGTTTCTATTTTATCTACTATATATACAGTACCCACTATTTCATCACTATTGTAATTCGGTACTGAAGTAATAACTGACCAAGCTTGCTTAGAGCCGTAAGGCTGAGGCTCGCTGATATAATTTTCGCCTTTTATAGCTACCTTGAAATGGTCGTACGCTGAAAAATCCATCATACCTACTCCGGCATATCCATGGGCATCTGTACCGACAAAGCCTACCTCTACATAGCGATTTAGGTTTTTCAATAGCTTTACTGTAGTCATTTTGTCGGAAAGCTGTGCATCGGGATTGCTTAGTACTTCGGACGAGCCTGCTACTTCAGCATTGGAAATCATAAGCCCTATAGACCGTTCTACCACTCCTGCGGCAGTGGAAAGAGCGGAATGTGAAGTTAATTGTGTTGTTTTAAGATTGCTTTGATAAATGTTTACAAGCCCTATCCCCATTAATACCAATACTACTATGGTAAGCACTATAAGATATCGGATAGATAGCTTTGATTGCAAATTATGCCTTATTTTATATATGTCGTTATTTACATTTTCGGCAAGCTGCTTTGCATCGTCTTTCGCTTTTTGCTTTAATAACTTTGCATCTTGCTTTGCTTTGCGTTTTAGTTCTTTAGCATCTTTTGCGGCTTGTCCTTTAAGCTTGTTTAATTTGTCGCTTGTTTCTTGTACTACGGCGGAGCTGTGCTTTGTATTCATAGTGTCACCGCCTCGCTTTCAGTGTTTAATTCAAGGTTTTCACTGCTCAAAAAGATATCGTCGATATTTTCATCAATATCATCGCTTACAATATCGGGAGCGTTTTGTATTAAATCATCATAACAATTATTATTTAAAGTAAAGCGTGAAAGAATAGACGTGAGCTTTTGTGCCTCAGTAAGTAAACGAGCGCTTGCATCGGCACTTGTAGTAGCGGTTTTTGAATTAATAGAAACTACAGCGGATATTTTATCCACTTCATTTGCTATATTATTTACCGTTTTTGTTTGCTCTTTAGCGGCAGATGAAAGGCTTTGAATAGATTTAACTATACTTACGGCATCGGACATAACGCTGTTCATACCTTCGGAGGTAGTGCGCGCGAGTGCCACACCGTTTTCTATACTTTCCACAGATTCTCTTATAAGGGCAGTAGTACTGCTGGCGGCTTTTGCACTTTGGGCGGCAAGCGCACGCACTTCGTTTGCCACTACGGCAAAGCCTTGCCCGTCACTGCCTGCGTGTGCTGCCTCTACAGCGGCATTTAAAGCGAGCAAATTGGTTTCAAATGCGATGCTTTCTATTGTTTTTATAATATCTCCGATTTGCTCTGCTTTATGTCCTATTTCGTCCATAGCGGCAATCATATTATTCATTTGGGTGCTTGTTTTGGTAAGCTCATTGCCTGTGGCAGTAGCTTCTTCGCCTGCCTTGCCTGCATATAGCTCTGCTTGCTCAATGCTTGATTTAATATCTTTGACTGTAAGCGAAAGCTGCGTTACTGCGCTCGCTTGCTCATTAGCACCGTTAGACAGCGTTTGCGCTCCGTCCGATACCATTTGCGCACCGTCGGTTACTTCGCTTACGGTGTGTTCTATGCCAAGCAAGGTTTGATTAAATGAATGGATAATGCTGACTATAGATGTTTGCAATTGTGCAAAATCACCTTCAAAATCGTTATCTATAGTTGTGGTCATATCACCGTCTGCCACACTGTTTAGCACCGAGCTTAGGCGATTAAGGTAGCCGTGCAAATGTTCCACAGTAATATTTAAGCTGTAGGATATTTCACCAAGCTCGTCACCTGTATCCATTACAAGCGTTTCGCCTGTCACATCACCGCCCGACAGTGCATCAAGCCTTGTTTGAACAATCGAAGCGGGCTTTACCATTTTGCGCATAGCGTAGCGCAAAAGAAGCATAGCCGCCAAGCTGAAAATAGCGGCGATTAATACGCTGACGATAGCGCTTTTTTGAATTACACCCAAAAATTCGGATTTCGGAGCAGTAAGTACCAAAGTCCAGTCTTCATAATTATTTATGGGCTTGTACACGCAATACATAGATATGCCGTTTTCATCTTTATAAGAGGAGGTACCCTCGTGATTTTGCAATATTTTTGTTATCGCCGCAGCTTGGCTGTTATATTTTGCATCTGTTTTGGCAAGCTCTAACGGATTTTCCTGCGACATCATAATATCTTTGTTTGGATGATATATAATGCTGCCGTTTGCATCTAGCACATAGGCATATCCGCTTTCACCAAAAGAGAGCGACATCATTTTATCATTAATTTCATTGGCATCCTGCGCCACATATACAGTGCCTATAATACCTGCGCCGTATTTATCGTATATAGGCGCGCCTGCCACTATGCAAATGCGATTGGACGAGCCGAATTTACCCGGGGCAGATAAATATGTTTCACCTTTTTTTGCATTTTCAAAAATAGGGTTATCGGAATAATCCACTTCGCCGTTATTGGAAAAGCCTTTTCCGGATTTATCTAAATATCCGGCTTCAATGTATTTGTTTTTGCGTACGATGCTTCGCAATGCCATAATGCGTTCTTCACGAGGTAAGCTTGAATCTTGAAGCGCATCAGAGGAGGTGAGCGCACGCGCATTCATCGCAAGTAAATCAAGCACGCGTTCTGCATAAGTACAGGCGCCTTGTACAGTAGTGGTAGAGCCTTTATCAAGCAATGATGTATTACTGATAAACAAAGCGGAAATATTGGCGATTATTAATATACCTGCTACAGCTACAGTCATAAACATTAGGCTTCGCGACAGCTTATGCTCAATAGAACCTGTATGTTTAGTACGTGCAGCATTTTTGCTTTGTACAGTTTTGTGCTTCAATATTACTACCCCTTTCAAGGCGAACAATTAAATTTATGCAATATAAATTCATAATATTATTATAACATATTAATGGCTTCACACAAAGCTGTAAAACAACTAAATTTATTTTGATATTTAAGCATAATAACTAAATTTGCCAATACAAAATAGTTATTACGGCGAAGCGGTCAAATTATAGCTTTTGGTACTGTAAATTGTGATTATTGTATGATATAATATAGTATATATAGGAGAAAACAAATGAAAAGATTGCATAAACAAGGAAATCCCAAAAAAGTTATATGTAAAAAAACCAACATTAAAGCTATGGCTTTATCTGTTTTTTTAGTTTTGTCTTTATGGCTGTCTACGATGGCAAGCGCCGCTGAGCTTCCACGTACCATTCGTGTAGGATATTTTGATTATGCCGGATTTATAGAAAAAAAGGATAATGATTTTGTAGGTTACGGTGTGGATTTGCTTGACGAAGTAGCAAAATACACAGGCTGGAGATATGAGTATGTATACGATTCTTGGGAAAATCTTGTGCCTCGTTTGGAAAAAGGCGATATAGATTTACTTTGTACAATGCAAAACACTCCCGAGCGAAGCCGTAAATTTGAGTTTTGCACAGTTGCTTCAGGGCTAGAGACAGCTACATTGTGCGTAAAAGGCGATAGCGAAGTACTGTTCGATGATTTTGAAGCATTTAATGGTATGAAAATAGGATTTTTAGAAGGCTCGTACCAAAATATTTTGTTTCAAAAATACGCAAAACAAAATAACTTTGATTATATTCCTATAAATTTCAGCTTTATGAAAAATATGGAAATTGCTTTGCAAAACGGAGGAATAGATGCATATGCAGTGGGAGGACTTAGCAAGGAAACAAATAGCCGTATCGTAGCTAATTTTTCTGTAGATCCGTTTTATTTTGTAACAAACAAAGACAACGAAGGAGTAATGGCGCCAATCAACGATGCAATGTGCCAAATACTTAATAATAAACCGGATTTTATCACTAATTTATATAAACAGTATTATGAAAACTTTAAGCCTGAAAAGCCTGTATTCACTAAGGAAGAAATGCAGTTTATCGAAGAATACCCCACTTTAAAAGTAGCATTCAATCATTCCAGAAATACTCCCAATAAAATTTCGCTTTCGGGTGTTTTATATGATATGATGGAGCTTGTATCCAAAAAATGCGGCATTGCTTTTGAATATATTCAGCCGCACGATTATGCGGAATGTTTTGAGATGATAAAAAACGGAAGTGCAGATATTGTAAGCGATGTATACCATTCTAAATCTATAGCAAATGAATATGGTATCAAGCTGACAGATATATATTACGAAAGTCCATTTGTTTTTATCGGAAAACGCGGAATGACTGTTAGTGAGCAGGGCAACTATACGTTGGCACTGGAAAAAGATTTGGTTAGCACTGACAATTTTATTAAACATAATTATCCTAATACAATTGTGAAATATTTTGACAATGAAGATGCGTGCAACGAAGCGCTAATGAGAGGCGAAACAGATTTAATTATTCAAAAATATGAGATGGCACCTCATTATTTAGTTAATCATCAAGACCAAAATATTACAATTGTGTCTACGTCTTTGGCACAGTATGCGGCGTGCTTCGGTGTGTCAGACAAAATACCGAATACAGCTGTATCCATATTAAACAAGGCGATACATTCTATTACGGACAGTGATATGGAATATATATCTGTAGCCAATAATACAGCAAAGCAAGAACTTACTTTTTCCGAGATGCTTATACATTATTTGCCGCATATAGCAGGCATTATTTTGTTTTCTATTTTTATTACGCTTGTCATTTATCTGAAATCACGTCATAGCCACACAGAGCAGCTAAAACGCATTGCGTATAGAGATCCGCTTACAGGCAGTGATAATATTGCGAGCTTTAATATAAAAGCCGAAAAAATATTACATAATTCAGATAAAAGCTATGCAATTGTAGTGCTGGATATCAATAAATTTAAGGCTATTAATGATATGTATGGCTACGAGGTAGGGGATACATTACTTGTAAGAATGAATGAAATATTGATGAGCAGTGTATTTCAGGACGAGCTGCTTGCGCGCGACGTAGCGGACAGATTTGTAATGCTACTAGAGGAAACAGATGCACATATATTGTGCGAACGCATAGAATCTATGATGGATTTAGTGACGGCGCTTAGCGATGACCAGCTTAAAAAGTCTGTGTTTAAGCTTATTTTAAGCTGCGGAGTATGCCATATAAATAATTATATACCTCCGATAACGTCGTATATAGACCACGCTTATCTTGCAGCACGCACTATAAAAAACTCGCATCGCAGCTCCTTTGCCGTGTACGATACAGCAATGCTTGAATCGCTTAATCACGAAAAAGAGCTTGAAAATATTATGGATAATGCCATACGCAACCACGAATTTAAAGTATATATGCAGCCGAGAATAGATTTGGCAACGCAGCGTGTGGCAGGCAGTGAAGCTTTGGTGCGCTGGCAGCTTCCGGATGATACAATGATAATGCCCGATAGCTTTATCCCATTATTTGAAAAAAATGGATTTATAGAATCTGTAGATTTTTATATGCTTACATCGGTTTGTGAGCAAATACGTGAACGGCTTGATGCAAATGAAGTTTGTTTGCCTGTGTCGATAAATCAGTCGAGATTTTTATTTTACCAAAAAGATTATTTTGCTAATGTATGTGAAATATTGGAACGTTACAATGTACCAACATCATTTATTGAGCTTGAAATAACAGAATCGTTATTTTTAGATCCGAACGAGGATTTTGTCAATATTTTAAATGCTCTTAGAGCTAAAGGAATAAGCATTTCATTAGATGATTTCGGATCGGGATATTCAAGCCTTAATATGCTGAGAAACATTCCGCTTGACATTATTAAAATTGACAGAGACTTTTTGCGCGTTTCAGATGAGTCTAATACAAACCGCATTTTGATACGTAAAATAGTGGAATTGGCAAGTGAACTAAATATCAAGGTGGTATGCGAAGGTGTAGAGACAGAAGAGCAAATGCACTTCCTTGAAAGTATTGGCTGTGATTATGCACAAGGATTTTATTATTCACGTCCGATACCGTGTGAGCAGTTTATTGAGTTTACGAATAATTTTAACAAGTAATAAATAAAGATTAAAGCCTTAGCGGTGATGAATATGAATGAAAATCATTCTAATCACCGCTAAGGCTTTTTATTTAGCTATATTTATCAAAAGCAAATACAGAAAACCGAGTGCTTTTATTGTGGTGTAGGCAAATGTATTTTCATACAAAATTGTTCGTTTTCTTCGGCACCAAACTCAATAAATCCACCTTTACTCTCTATTATTTCGCGAATAATACTTACACCTAACCCGTGCTGCTCCTTGTTTTCTTTGTCGGTTACAAGAGATTGTTTGCTGTAATGCAAAGCCTCACCAAGAGTATTCGTTTCACATATTATTAACCAATCTCCTGAATATTCCGAGCAAAAGTGTATAAATCTTTTGCTTGAGGCAGGCACTTTAATGCAGCTTTCATAAGCATTTGTAAATATATTGGAAAACAGACGACACAGCTCAAGGTCGGATAAAGGTATTTTGTCCGGAATAAATATTTTAGCTTCAAATTCAATATTGTTTTGAACGCAATTATCGTTATAATCTTCAAGAATTGCATCTACAAGCATACAGCTTGAATATTCGCGGTGACAAGTGGCAAGCTGATTTATATGTATATCGGTATCTTCCAATAAAGCGAGAGCGCCGTCAATATCGTGCGTTTGTATTTTATGGCGCAAAGCACCTGTAGATTGATGATATTCTTTGCTGAACTCTCTAAAGCTTTCTACGTGCTTTTGATATGCTTTATAATGGGTAAGCTGACGGTTAAGCTGGGTAGATAAGATTTCTTGCTTTAAATTCTCTTCAAGCCACTTGCTTACGCGCAAAGCGCGTTCCACAAGCAGCCCATGTCCTGCTTGCAGGGCAAGCACGCTTACCAGAACAAATTGAGCAAACCAAACAAAGTTCACATAAAAATAATAAGAAAAGCTCATCATCAAAAGATAAATCAGCATCACGCTTTCAACAGCAGTTACCATATGCAGCTGTGAACGTGAGCGAACGAGGCAAGCAAAACGAGGTTTTGGCAAAAGGTAATGAAAAAGTATTATTACTATACTTATCAAAATCGCATTGATTGTTTGACAAAATATCCGAATATCGTCGACGCGCATTGCTGTGTAAATATTATTATTTGTAATTATACAAAAAATAGATGTGACAATGCCGCGCATACTTGCCGCATAAAAAGCAATAGCTAATGAATAACACAATATAATATGCGAAGAAGCGTTAAAAATAATTAAACCTTCACTGAAATAAAGTAAAAACATCGCAAAATAAATAATGGGTAAAGGTATTATGCTATCGAACGCGAAAATTAAAATTACTGCATTTATAATGCCTACAAAAGCGCATATTACCTTGTTACGTGTGGTAAGAGAATTAACTGCGTTACCTATTGTGCATAAAGCCAGTACAGAAGCAATATATGTGGAAATTATATTTGCCAAATACAATATCTTCATAATATTATCCCTTTGTTTCGCGTGTATTCAGAGCTTATATGAATATTTACTTTGTAAATAAATTGCACAGTATCTGCCTCCACGTTTACAAAACCACCAAATAAAGCTACCACTTCACGTAAGGAAGGTAATGTCATAGAATGTAAATTAAATTCATCAGACATTTTATAAGATTGATGCAAATCGCCCAAAGCGCCGTCAAAGCTTGTTTCGGCAACAATAGACAGCCATTCGTCATTTGCTTCGCCGATTATTTTAATATGTCTGTGTACGTCACTTTTTGTTAAAGCACAACGCAGAGAAAGCTCTTGACATAATGAGGTGAATAATTTATTAAGCTCAAGCTGAGGTATGTTTAGCCATATAGGCAAGGTAACACTTGCACTAAAATCTGCTTTTAGCTCAAGACATTCATCGGCTAATTCGTGCAACACCGCATCTACGAGCATATCATCAGAATATTGCTTGTGAACGCTGATGTTTTCTTGAAGGCAATGGTCCATATCTTCTAAAAGGCAAAGCGCTTTATCAGGCTCGTTTGCACGCAATAAACTACGGATTGAAGCGATAATTTTATTGTAATCGTGCTTAAATACACGGATACTGGTGGTATATTGCTCATATGAGCGATAATGCAAAAGCTGCCGTTTTAACAATACCTCCAAAGCTTCGTTGCGCCAAGTGTTATGCACCCAAACGCTTGCTCGTATAGACTGAAAAAACACCATATAATATCCTGTAAGAGTGAGCAAAGCGCCAAAAAGCAACATTAAAGTAAGCCAAGTGAAATCTATTGAATGAAAAAACGAATCGGTACAAAATAATTGATATGCAAGCATCACGGAGCCAATGGTATTAATAAAGTACAATTGGCTTTTAAAACGAAAAAGCTGTTTTAGCTTTTCGAATATTTTAGCGGTGCGCAGCTGAATATTCATACCAAAAGTAAGTATCATTAAAGCGATTATCAGCGTTACAAGGCGCTGCGTTTCGCTTGCCATAATTGCAAACAGACTGTTTCGCGTTATCAATGCCAACAAGCTTGTGACGATACCGCGCACACAGATTAAATGCAATACAAAATGCATTGCACACCAATATTGCTCCGCATATGGAAGCTTGAAAAGAATGATAAAATCGATAAACAGCAAAGTTAAAATCATTAAATACACTATTGATACCCGAATGGCAAGATGGACGCTTAGGGTTATTATGGTGCTGTTTATTAAAGAAATAAGCGTATAAAAATAAAAAGGGCGTTCATTATGTGTGAAGCGCCCAAAAATGCGAATTAAAGTATAAAAGCAACAAAAAAACGAAATAAAGCATAATGCGGTTAACACAGAGAAATAGTCCATAATACACCTTTACAATATTACCGAATGTCCTTCGAGATATTGCGAAAACTGTCTGCGTAAATTGTTTAAATATTTACTGCCTACAGGGATAGCATCGCCGTGCGACAGTATTATTTGTTGGGCGCTCATACTGCGTATGGCTTTGAGATTAACTACAAACGAGCGGTGACAGCGCTCAAAGCCTTTGGTAGCAAGCTGCTTTTCCACGGTGTCAATTTTGGAATAAAAAGTATAAACATTTTCTTGAGTATGGATATAAATTTGTCTAATGCGCACTTCAAAATACAAAATATCATCTAAAGGTATTCTTGTGAGTATGCCTTTAGCTTCAAATGCGAAAGACTCTTTTTCTTTGTTATCTGTAAGCTTTACAGCTTTTAAAAACACTTCGGCAAATTTTGCATCGCTCACCTCTTGCTTTACTATATAATGCAAAGGAGTGACATCAAATGCCTCTAATGTATGGTCTCTTGAAGAAGTAAGAAAAATAATTTCTCCGCTAAAGCCAATATTGCGAAGCGCACGAGCTGTTTCTATTCCACTGAGCTTGCCCATAAGCATATCAAGATAAATAATGTCAAATTGGCAAAGATTTATTTCATCTATAAACATCAATTGCTCTCCACTGCTGAAAGTGGAAATATTAATTGAAATGTTTTCTTTTGCTGCAATTTCACTTATTAACGTAGAATAATGACGTAACACCTCAGAATTATCATCGCAAAGGCAAATTTCAGTCATTAGCAGAGTACTCCTTTCAAAAAGATGCGTAAATTTAAACAAACCGTAGCTTCGCTGCGCCACAGCAAAAGCGGTAC
>JAVWEG010000058.1:0-14158 GCA_036641735.1 Oscillospiraceae bacterium | reverse complement strand
TGATGGCAGCTCTACTACTAATCTTGCTGCATTAACGGGCGGCGGCACCTATACCATGAAGATAGAGTTCGATAAAGAAGCTACAGATGCAGTGAAAAAGAATATTACACAGGGCTTGCGCGATGCAGTGGTAAATGGTATTACAGCTGAGGTAAAGCTAAAGGACAGCTTTACCGGTGTTACCACCGACGTAACTCAAGTCTTTACCGCAAAAGGTAACGCGGGCAAGGTAGCTAAGGGTGGCGGGCTAAACTTGCAGATAGGCGACTCAGCAGAGCAGCGCGTACAGGTAAAGGTAATAGACATGGGCGTTAAAAACCTGGGCCTTACCGATGTAGATGTAAGCTCCGAGCCGCAAGCGTCTAAGAGCATCAACAAAATAAAGAATGCTATCAATACCGTATCAGGCCAGCGCGCTGACCTCGGCGCTATCCAAAACCGCCTAGAGCATACAATCAATAACTTAACTACAACCTCGGAGAATATGACAGCAGCCGAGAGCCGTATCCGCGATACTGATATGGCAAAGGAAATGATGGCATTTACTAAGAATAACGTGTTGTCGCAGGCGGCGCAATCTATGCTTGCGCAGGCTAATCAGCAGCCACAGCAGGTATTGCAGTTGCTAAAATAGCCCTTTAAAATATCCAACCCATTCCCCTTGGCGCCGTACCCATAATAAGGGACGGCGCCGTTTTGTATTTATACGCAAATTTATTAAAAAACTACAAAAACGATTAAGAATATGTTATACTTAAAATATGTGAGGTGTAGTGATGAAAGCTAATATTAAAACCGTAAAAAGCAAAAATAATATTCTCCTTACTATCGGTATGATAGTAAAAAACGAAGAAAAGGTAATATGCCAATGCCTTGACGCTGTGCGAAGGCTGATGGCAATGGTGCCCTCAGAGCTTATTATCACCGATACGGGCTCTACCGATAATACTGTGGAGCTAGCAAGCAAATACACGGATAATATCACACATTACGAATGGAACGACGACTTTGCCGCCGCGCGCAATGTGGCAGTGGATATGGCTCGCGGCGAGTGGTTTATGTTTATAGATGCCGACGAGACTATGAACGACGAGCTGATAAGCTCTATAGCCGAGTTTTTTAAAGGCGATAAACGCAAAAGCTACAATACGTGTGCTATAATAATAAATAATATTATTAGCACTATCGGCGACGACAGGCAGCTAAGCAGAGCTTGCCGCTTAGGGCGCATGATAGGTAAGGAACGTCGCTTTAAAAGCCCGATACACGAGTATTTCCCCCAGGTAGACCCGATAATCGAGCTAAATGGCGAGCTGATGCACACAGGCTATATGGGCAAGGGCGGCGATAAGCTAAAGCTAAAGTCCGAGCGCAACGATAAGATATTATTAAAGCAATTAGAGTTAGAGCCGGATAGTATACATCTATTATATCAGTACGCAGTGGGCGGCGGCAGTAAAAAGCATATAGACGCGATGAAAAGGGCAAGAGAGCTTGTGGATGTGGCCAAGGATCCGTACATGCTCAACGAAATATATACGGGCCTTGCCTCGCGCCTTATGAATAGCGGCGAGGCTGAGGAGGCAGAGCGTCTGTGCTGTGTACATCTGGCGCGTGAGGGTCTTGGAGCGGCCGCGCTGCTGGATACATATTATACATATACGCAGGTACTCAACAAGCTCAATAAGTGGGAAGAGTGCTTAGTGCAGGGGCAAAAATATCTGGATTGCTACACGACAATAAACAAAGGCGAGGTAGAGCTTGGCAACTTTGAGAGTATATTCCGCAACAATATCGGCTCACACAATGACGTGCTTATGGCTATGGCCAACAGCAAGCTGATGCTAAAGGCGATAGACGACTCTATGGGATATGTAATGGATGCTTGCTTTAACGTAAGCGTTATGCAGGCACAGATGATGTATGATAATGCGCTCACCTTATTAAAAGCGCTTAAAGACGGCACGTGGCTACCTGTATTTTACGGCAAAATACACGAAAATTCCGATAAAAAGTGGATACAAGACTGCGTGCATATGCTGTCAAGCTATATGATGGATATGGACATTGCGCGCCAAATAATAGCCGCAATGGAGCAAAAATATAAAGACAGCGCCATTACATACGCATTAAAAGCTTATTGCTATGGCTTTGATGATAATATGCAAAAGCCCGAAGATATGGCAGATGCAATATGCAGTGAAGGGTGTGAATGCCTACTTGTAGCGGCTTGTGCGCTGCACAAGGTAAATCTTGAGCCTATACTTTTAAAAATGCAGGCTATTAATATCGAAAATGCCGCTTATGCTATTATTCGTATCGGAGACACCGCTCAAAGCTTTTTTGAAGAAAATATTTTACCGCTTACAGATAATGCCGATGTTCGCACTAATTTATTTATAATGCTTACACTGGAAGCTCTTGAAAACATATGGTTAGATAATGAAAAAGCGCAAAACAAACCTCTTTATGTGCATACAATAATTTCCGCATATAGGGCATACGCAAAATGTGTGTACTCAAACGATGCTTTATATGGCGAAGCTTCATTTATGCTACCCGAAAAATATAAGTTTGCTTTGATACTGGAAAACAAAATAGATATTGCAGCAATAAAAACAGCTCTTGGCGAATGTCCAAAATGCTTTAAGCTTGCGGACATTTTGCTTGATGAATTATCACTGCAAGTGCAAGAAAAAGCAGAAAAACAAGAAGCCGATAAATCCGAATGGGAAACACTCGCTTATAATATTAAACAAAGCATTTATAATATGATAACCGACGGTAAGCTTTTAGAGGCAAAGGATACTATTGCTCAGTACAAAAAAGTAGCACCCACCGATGAAGAAATACCAGAAATGGAAAAGAAGCTGTTAAGAGCCGAAAAGCCTGCGGCAAAAAAACCATCTTAACGCAAAAAATTATAGGAGGCTAAGCTATGGCAACTAATGTTGTACGTCAATCAATTATGGGCAAGGACAAATCTTTGCTGGGGTATGAGCTGATATATGAAGATAGCGATGGCGGTCTTTTTAACAGAGCCGACAGCAAAGCTGCCTCTACAATAGAGGATTTTTTGACACAGCTTGATAGCGCTAAATTTGTGGACGGCGAGATAGCTTTTATCACTTTTACTCCAAATTTATTATTACGCGGTATTCCGAGGATATTTAAGCCCGGTCGTCTCGTAATACAAATCGGCGACTCCACCGTAGTACACCCCGACACAGCAAAGCAAATAGAAGATTTACGCAAAATAGGATACTCTGTGGCGGTAAACGATTTTGAGTTTTCTCCGCGCTATTTATCCTTACTTGATGACGTGGATTATATTAAGCTAAATATGCACAATGCAGATGAATCCACCTCTAATATCGTTAATATCGGACGTAGCTTCAATAAAAAAGTAATAGCCACAGGTGTAGACACCAAAGAGCTATACGAGCTTGCACTAAAATCCGGCTGCGAATATTTTCAAGGTACAGTGGTGGCTAATGCGATGTCGTCACCTGTGGCAAGGCTTGACCATTTGCAAAGCAACTTCTTTCAGCTAATGATTGCCGTAACGCGAGATGAGCCTGATGTAGATGAAATAGCATCTATCATAAGCCGTGATGTCACGCTTGCCTTTTCGGTAATTAAAATGGTAAACTCGGCATATTTCGCACTTCGTAACCGTGTACGCAGCGTGAAACAGGCTCTTGTGGTACTGGGGCTTGGGCAATTAAAACAATGGGCATATCTTTTAAGCTTTCACGAAAGCGATGACGAGATGAGTGCCGAAATGATAAAAACATCATTTTTACGTGCTAACTTTTGCCAAGAATTATCTGCTTGCGCGCACAAGGTAAATATAGCTAAATCAGATGCGTATCTTATGGGTATGTTTTCCACGCTCGGTCTTTTATTGGAAGTACCTCTTGAAGAAGCGCTAAAGGAGCTGCCAATTGTAGATGAAGTACGTGATGCTTTATTAAATGGCACAGGTGAATATGCGCCGTTATATAATTTGGTGCTTGCCTACGAAAAGGCAGATTGGCAGGGTGTTAGCAAATGTGCGGAAGAAATAGGTATTCCTTCAAATTTGGTTTCGCAAAAATATTTTGAATGTGTAGAATATGTAAATAATATATGGAACTCTCTTTTGCACCCGTTCTCCGAAGCGGAAAACGAAGAAATATAGCAAAAAAGGCAGCTGCAAATTTTTGATTTGCAGCTGCCTTTTTTTATTTATCCTCAAATTTATCTTTTAAGCTCTTAAAAAAGCCCTTGCGCTTTTCGTAATTGTCATCTTTGAGGCTATCCTCAAATCCTTTTAGCGCATCTCTCTGTGTTTTAGTAAGCTTTTTCGGTATTTCTACGTCTACCTTTACATATTGGTCACCGCGTCCGCGTCCGTTTACATATTGTATACCCTTGCTGCGCAAGCGGAACACTGTACCGCTTTGTGTGCCTTCGGGTACATTATATTCTACTTTTCCGTCGATAGTAGGCACAGTGATATCCGCGCCCAATACTGCCTGGCTATACGTGATAGGTACATTTACGTGTACATCAAAACGGTCGCGCTCAAACATTGCATCAGGGCGCACGGTTACTATTACAATAAGGTCACCTGACGGGCCGCCGTTGCTGCCTGCATCTCCAAGCCCTGAAAGGCGCATACTTTGGTCATCATCTATACCTGCAGGTACACTTACCTCTACGCGCTTTACAGTGCCTACTTTGCCTGTACCGTGGCATTTGGTACACGGTGTTTTTATTATTTTGCCCTTACCCTGACAGCGCTGGCACGGACGGCTTGATTGCATTACACCAAATGGTGTACGCTGCTGCACCGTTACATTGCCCGAGCCGTGGCAATCGGGACAAGTTTCGGGGCTTGTGCCTTTGGCAGCGCCTGTGCCTCCACATTCACTGCACATATCCTGCCTATTTACAGATACAGTTTTGGTGCAGCCGTGTACAGCCTCCATAAATGACAACACAAGGCTAACGCGAATATCCGCACCCTTGCGCGGTGCATTGGTATTTTGCCGCGCACGCGTGCCGCCGCCAAATCCGCCAAAACCGCCGCCGAACAAATCTCCGAAAATATCGCCGAGGTCTACGCCTCCAAATCCGCCGCCATAAGCGCCGCCACCTGCTCCATAAGACGGATCTACTCCTGCGTGGCCAAACTGGTCATATCGAGATTTCTTTTCTTTATTGCTTAGTATCTCATATGCTTCGCTTGCTTCTTTAAACTTTTCTTCGGATTCTTTATCGTCAGGATGTAAATCCGGATGATATTTTTTTGCCATTTTGCGGTATGCGCCCTTTATTTCATCGTCAGAGGCAGACTTGGAAATGCCAAGCACCTCATAATAATCGCGTTTCTCAGCCATATTGTCACCTTACTTTTAGTAGGGGTACGCACTGCGCACCCCCACTGTTTACTATTTAATTTTGTATTACACTTCTTTAAAATCAGCATCCACTACATTGTCGTCTCCGCCTTTTTTGCCCATATCGGGAGCATCATTTTGTGCGTTTGCTCCTGCATCGGCGGCATTTTGTCCTTGTGCGCCCTGCGCTGCGGATGCTTCTTTATATATGCGCTCGCTTATCGGATACATTGCTTTTTGCAATTCTTCTTGCTTTGCTTTAATATCTGCTGTATCCTCGCCTTTAAGCGCTGTTTTCAAGGCTTCCAGCTTTGCTGTAACATCTGTTTTTTCGCTGTCGGTCACCTTGTCTTTAAGGTCCTCCAGTGTTTTTTCTGTTTGATATACAAGCTGATCTGCTGTATTACGAGCATCAATGCCCTCACGCTTTGCCTTATCCTCGGCAGCAAAGCGCTCTGCATCCTTAACGGCCTTTTCAATATCGTCCTTGTTCATATTAGACGAAGCCGTGATAGTAATACTCTGTTCCTTGCCCGAGCCTAAGTCCTTAGCACTTACGTGTACAATACCGTTTGCATCGATATCAAACGTTACTTCTATTTGCGGCACACCGCGAGGTGCTGATGGGATACCGTCAAGGTGGAATGTTCCGAGCGACTTATTGCCGCTTGCCATCTCACGCTCGCCCTGCAATACATTTACTTCTACAGAAGGCTGATTATCAGCGGCAGTAGAGAATATTTGGCTTTTTTTAGATGGAATAGTAGTGTTGCGCTCTATGATTTTAGTGCATACACCGCCCATTGTTTCAATGCCGAGTGACAACGGAGTAACGTCTAGCAGCAATAGTCCTTTTACGTCGCCGCCAAGTACACCGCCCTGAATAGCCGCGCCCACTGCCACGCACTCATCAGGGTTAATGCCCTTAGAAGGCTCTGTACCCATAAACTGCTTTACTGCATCCTGCACCGCCGGTATACGTGAAGAGCCGCCCACAAGCAGCACCTTATGCAGCTCGTTTGGCTTTAGCCCTGCATCAGACAATGCCTGGCGCACAGGGCTCATTGTACGCTCTACAAGGTCTTGTGTAAGCTCGTTAAATTTCGCTCTTGTAAGTGTGGTATCAAGATGCTTCGGGCCATTTGCATCGGCTGTGATAAACGGTAGATTTACCGCTGTAGATGTAACGCCCGACAATTCTATCTTGGCCTTTTCAGCGGCTTCTTTTAAGCGCTGTGCAGCCATTTTGTCATTGCGCAAATCTACACCGTTTTCTTTTTTAAATTCGTCTGCAAGCCAGTCGATAACGCGCTTATCAAAATCATCACCGCCAAGACGTGTGTCTCCTGCTGTAGATAATACCTCTGTAACGCCGTCGCCCATCTCAATGATAGATACATCGAAGGTGCCGCCGCCAAGATCGTATACCATTATTTTTTGGTCGTTTTCTTTGTCTGCACCATATGCAAGCGCTGCCGCTGTAGGCTCGTTTATAATACGCTTTACATCTAATCCTGCAATAGCGCCTGCATCTTTAGTAGCTTGGCGCTGGCTGTCCGAAAAATATGCCGGCACTGTAATAACAGCATCTGTTACCTTTTCTCCAAGATAGCTCTCGGCATCTGCCTTTAATTTGCCCAAAATCATTGCGCTGATTTCTTGCGGAGTATAGTTTTTACCGTCAATATCTATCTTTTTCTCTGTACCCATATCACGCTTTATAGAAGCAATTGTGCGGTCAGGGTTCGTGATAGCTTGGCGCTTTGCTACCTGTCCTACTAAACGCTCGCCTGTTTTCGCAAAGCCCACTACGCTAGGTGTGGTGCGTGCGCCCTCTGCATTGGCGATAACTACAGGCTCGCCGCCCTCCATTACCGATACACAGCTATTGGTAGTGCCTAAATCGATACCTATTATCTTACTCATAATTCATTCTCCTTTATATAATGTTGTTAATTTTATTTATATATATAAAAGGCATATTCGCCCTTTAAAGCTTGTTTTATATTGCTACTGCCACGCTTGTGTGGCGGATAACCTTGTCGTTCAGCTTATATCCCTTTTGGAATACGTTTACTACTGTACCGCTTTCTTTATCGCTTTCTTGCTGCATTACTGCCGCGTGCAGCTCGGGATCAAACGGCAAATCCATCGCTTCTATCTCGCAAACTCCCAGCGTTTTAAATGCTTCTTCACATTTATTAAGTGTCATCACTACGCCCTTTTTGTATTCCTCGTCCGCTGTTTCGGCATTGGCGGCAAGCTCTAGTGTATCTATTACAGACAATAAAGCGTTTACTGCGTGTGATACCCCGTCACCAAATGCCATATCCTTTTCACGTACAGAGCGCTTACGATAGTTTTCGTATTCAGCCGCCGTGCGCAGCATCTTCTCTTTTGCATCTGCGGCAGCTTTTTCCGCCGTCTCAATCTTTGCGTTTATCGCAGCGACATATGCTTCACGCACTTTTTTGTCTTTTTTGAAATTACCTTTTACTTTTGTCTCATCAGCGCCTTCGCTCGCTTGCGCATTTTGCACATCTCCGATATCCGTGATTTCTCCGATATCCTTGATTTCTTCTTCCATTGTAAAATACCTCCGTTAATACATTATAAGATATCTGTCATACTTTGTCCCAGCCTCACGGCAAAGTATTCAAGATTTGGAATTATATCTTTAAACGACATTCTTGTAGGGCCTACTATATTAAGTGCGCCTGTGCGCCCACCGCCTGCGTGATATCTTCTTGAAACAAAGCATATATCAGACATAGGATATTCTTCTATATCTTCACCGAGCAGCACCGTTGTACGCTCTAGCTGCGGCTGTAAATATGCTTTTACCGCGTTTTCATCAGCGCACATTGTAATTAAATCGCCCATATGCGCCGCTGTTTCACGGCAATGCAAAAGATTGGTTTGCCCTTCTAAAAATATCTTTTCGTCTGCAAGCTCACGCAAAATAGTGAGTGCCGCCGAAAGTGCCGGATACGCAAGCTCTCCGCCGCGCGTGCCAAGCGTTGCCGCTACTCCGCGCAAATATTCTACGCTTACATCTGCATTTGCTCTAAATGTAAATGCGCTGTTAAGCAGATTAACAATTGTATCGCAATCGGCACTCGTTAGCTCAAACCGCATTTTGGCTATGCGCGTGCGCACACCGCCTGCGTTTGTAACGCCCAAAATTGCGGCTGTAAATCTGCCTACCTGCACCACCTCAAAATGTGCTATGCAAGTATCTTCACTGTGGGGCGCTGTAGCTATTACAGCGTATCCTGTAAGCTCTGCAAGCGCTTTAGCCGCGCTTTGTGTGAGACGGTCGGGATCGTAATCGAACTTATCGAATGCTTCCTCTATGCCCTCTCGCTCTCTCCTTGACAGCGCGCTGTCCTGTTCCATAAGATTGTCAAGATAATATCTATACCCTTTGGCGCTCGGTACTCTGCCTGCACTTGTGTGCGGCTGCTCCAAAAGCCCAAGCTTTGTCAGCATTGCCATCTCGTTTCGCAATGTGGCACTGGATACACAAGTGTCGATATGCTCTGCAAGCACTCCTGAACCCACCGGCTCGGCATCTTTTTCATATAGCGCTACAATGGTACGCAGCACTAATTTTTTTCGTTCGTCCAATGGCATCAGATTATCACCGCCTTGCTTTTTTAGCACTCTATACCTTTGAGTGCTAAGATTATTTTACATCAGATTTTTAGTATGTCAATAGTATAACAGCAAAATTCATTAAAAATTTATACTTTTACAATTAGTTCACAATTACGAAGCTCTCTTTACAGCCGCATAGCAAAATAGCTACAAAAAGGATTATATTTTCGTGCAAACTTAAATATTGTATTTCAGCCAAGTACATGTTATAATGATTATGCAATAAAGAAGTAAGATTTATTTAAAAACTTTTATTAACAATGTACAAAAGGAGGCGTTTTTATTATGATAAAGGAATGGCAGTTTGAGGACGAATATAAGATGGTAACTCCGCAGTTACAACCATATGCGAAGCTACCTGCAACCAAAGCGGCAGAAAAAGCGTGGTGGCAAGATTATTATAAGCGTAACCCCACTTTGCTAATGCGTCTCGGGAAATGCTTGGCAAAAAAAGAAATTGCAAAAATGAGCTAACAACAAAAACTGCCGTCCCTATTATATAGGAAGCGGCAGTTTATTTTATGTGAATATTAAAAAGATGCGGCTATTGCAAAGCTTTCACTTTGCAATAGCCGCTTTAAATATTATTTGCTCAAACGTGCTTTTTGGTCAGCCAATTCTTCTGCGAGCTTCTTTGGCAAACGGTCGCCAAACATTGCATATAGCTCGTCTACGCCCTCAGCATCCTCAAGCCATAGCTTTTTGTCTATCTCAAGCAAGCTTGCTACTGTATCTGTTGTGACATCATCAAGCTCTCTTACATCGATATCCTTAGCATTAGGCACGTAACCAATAGGTGTTTCCACTGCTTCTACATTGCCATTGCAACGAGCAAGTATCCACATAAGCACACGCATATTGTCGCCGAAGCCCGGCCATACAAAATGACCTTCATCGTCTGTACGGAACCAGTTAACGTTAAATATCTTAGGAGCCTTGTCGCCAAGCTTTTCGCCCATCTCCAGCCAATGGCCGAAATAATCGCCCATATTATAGCCGCAGAAAGGACGCATTGCCATTGGATCACGGCGCACTACGCCTACAGCGCCTGTAGCAGCAGCAGTAGTTTCAGATGCCATTGCAGAGCCTACGAACACACCGTGTGCCCAATCAAAGGATTGGTATACAAGCGGAGCTGTCTTTGCGCGGCGGCCGCCGAATACGATAGCCGTAACAGGCACACCGTCAGGATTGTTAAACTCTTTAGATAAGCACGGGCAGTTAATAGCAGGAGCTGTAAAGCGGCTGTTTGGATGTGCGCCCTTTTCTGTGCTTGTTTTGCCATTCCACGGATTGCCTATCCAGTCGATAGCATTTTCCGGTGGATTTTTGTCAAGACCTTCCCACCATACTGTGTTTTGGTCTAAATCGTGGGCAACGTTTGTAAATATAGTGTTTTTCTTGGTGGAAGCAAGTGCATTGTAGTTAGACTTTGCGTTAGTACCCGGAGCCACACCAAAGAAGCCTGCTTCAGGGTTAATCGCATATAGTCTGCCGTCCTTGCCAATGTGCATCCAAGCAATATCGTCGCCTACTGTCCACACCTTATAGCCTTGTTTGCCATAAATTTCAGGTGGAATAAGCATAGCAAGGTTTGTTTTGCCGCAAGCTGATGGGAACGCGGCGGTGATGTACTGCACACTGCCGTCCGGTGCTTCAATACCAAGGATAAGCATATGCTCTGCCATCCAGCCTTCTTTATAGCCTTGATACGAAGCAATGCGAAGTGCAAAGCATTTCTTGCCAAGCAAAACGTTGCCGCCGTAAGCGGAATTAAGTGACCATATAGCATTGTCCTCAGGGAAATGAACAATGTAACGGTTTTCTTCGTCTACGTTTGCTTTGGAATGTAAGCCGCGCACAAAGTCGTTAGATGTAGCACCTAGCTGATCAAGCGCGCCCTTGCCCATACGTGTCATAATATCCATATTAAGTACAACGTAAATAGAGTCTGTTACTTCTACGCCTACTTTAGAATAAGGGCTACCAAGAGGGCCCATGCAATAAGGGATAACGTACATTGTACGGCCCTTCATTACACCGTCATACATAGGTGTAAGCTTTGCTTTCATTTCATCGGGAGCCATCCAGTTATTAATAGGGCCTGCATCTTCTTTTTTGGAAGTGCAGATATACGTACGTCCCTCTACACGGGCAACGTCGTTTTTCTTGGTACGGTGTAAAAGACCACCCGGAAACTTGTCCTCGTTCAGCGCTTCCATCTCGCCTGTGGCAAGGGCTTCATCGCGCAAAGCTTTTAGCTGTGCCTCGTCGCCGCTTATCCACTCTACTTTGTCGGGTTTTGTGAGCTTCGTCATCTCGTCTACCCATTGCAGAACATTTTTGTTTTCTGTCATTGTCATAATTTTCACCTTTCCCTTATTAAAACTTTTATACATCAAGCGCAAATTGCGATTTGGTTTAATTATACTTCATCGTTAAAAAAAACACAATATCTTTTACGTAATTAAAACATAAAATGCAAAAGATTTACTTTTTGTACATCTTTGTCGTAAAGCTTTGTCCCATCGGCTGCGGTGAGCGCATACATAAAGCCGCCAAATCTTCGGCCGCGCAATGCGCAATTGCAACGGCTTTGGCATCGCTTGATGTTGCCGAAAGCTTGGCAAGGCTTTGGGATATTGCAAGCGTGGATTTAGCGCTGCTCAGCACCTCAAGCCCACGCTTATTTGCCGCCAAAATATGAATATAAGGCACATTAATATCAAGTGCCTTTGTGTATCCGAGTGCAGCATCCAGCACTAAGCGGCGCATACGCGCGTGTGCATAGCGCTTGCATTTAAGCGCCGAGTACAAGCTATCGATATCCCCTGCGCTTTGTATCGCCGTATATAGCCTATGCTCTAGCCCCTCGTTAATATTGCGAACAGAAAAAATTTGCTCTTTGCTCATAGCTCGCAATCGCGATAAAACAGCTACAGAAAAGCTCTTGTTGTCAATAATCAATCCGTCTTTTATCGCCTGTTCATAAATAGGCATACAGTTAATCGGCACATATTGCCGCGCACTTTCTGCATCTTTTTTTAATAGCAAACGTACAGCAGATGCAGATGCTATGTCTTTATTACTGAGCTTTTCGTCGTGCTGCGCTGTAACGCGCGTAAGCCCTGTTGGCACAAGCTTGCTTTTTTGACGAATAATCGCCTTGCAATACTCCACTGCCAATATATTATTCGGCTCGCGCAAAATATCTTCAGCGCTCGGTAATAGCTTACCTGCCGCGGCAGCCGCGGCGCTTGCATACGAAGCACCGTTTGCAAGGCTTGCTTTTAGCTCTGTTTTATATTCGTCACTCAATAAAAGTGTTGCCGTGGCAACAATGTCTTTCACATCCGATGCTTCCATACCAAAATTCAGCGTATTTACATTACCAAGCGCTGATAATATCTGCACGCCTGCCGCGGCAAATCCCTCTGCCGAGCATAGAGCAAACGGTGCAGGAAGCGACAGCACAAGGTCTGCTCCGCCCTCAATCGCCGCTTTGGCACGCACCTCACTTGGAAACACAGCAAGGCTTCCTCTTTGTACCACACCGGGGCTAATTACACACACTACAGCATCATATCCCGCTTGCCGCAGTAGCTCTATTTGCAAGGCGTGTCCGCGGTGAAATGGGTTATATTCCGCAATTATACCTGCAATATTCATAAAACCTCCGAATATCTTGTATTATGCCTTGAAAAACTTGCTATTACATTATATAATATACATATTGCAAAATTAAGTCAAATAAGGAAAACATATGGAGGCATTTATGAAAATTTTGGTTATTAACTGTGGTTCAAGCTCGCTGAAATATCAGCTGATTGATATGCAGGACGAGAGCGTGCTATGTAAGGGCAATTGCGAGCGCGTGGGAATGGACGGCAGTTTTATTACACATAAAGCGCACGATAAGGAGTGGAGAGTGGAAATTGAGTTCCCCACACATACCGAGGCGTTTATGAAGGTAGTGGAGATGATGACTACAGGTGAAGGCGCTGTAGTAAAGGACAAGAGCGAGATAGCCGCTATCGGTCACCGCATAGTGCAAGGCGCAGAGCGCTTTACAAAGAGCGAAATAGTAACAGATGCTGTTATCGATACAATAGAAGAGATAGCCCCTCTTGCCCCTGTACATAATTTGGCTCACGTACAGGGCTTGCGCAGTGCTAAAAAAGTATTTGGCGATATTCCTAACGTTGTGGTATTCGACACCACTTTTCATCAAACAATGCCTCCAAAGGCATATATGTTTGGTATTCCGTATGAATATTACGAAAAATATGCTATTCGCCGTTATGGCTTCCACGGCACTTCGCATCGCTATGTAAGCTTAAAGGCGGCTGAGGTACTTGGCAAAAAGCCAAGCGAGCTAAAGATGATTACCTGCCATCTTGGCAACGGCTCATCTATCACAGCTGTAGATGGCGGCAAATGCGTAGATACCTCTATGGGACTTACCCCTCTTGGTGGCATTATTATGGGTAGCCGTTCGGGAGACCTTGATCCCAGCGTGGTATGCTACCTTGCAGAAAAAATAGATGTACACGGCAACGAGCTTAGCGAGCTATTAAATAAGCAATCAGGATTTCTCGGTATTTCAGGTATTTCCAGTGATAACCGTGATATTGAGCAAGCCGCACACGATGGTAATAAACGCGCACAGCTTGTAAGCGATATGCTTGCTTATCAGATTAAAAAATACATCGGTTCGTATTCAGCTGCAATGAATGGACTGGATTGCCTTGTATTTACAGGCGGAATAGGCGAAAATGCACAGGAAGTACGCGAAAACGTATGTAAAAAAATGGAATTTTTCGGCATTAAGCTAGACCTTGAGAAAAACAAACAGCGCGGAAAAGAGATTATGGACCTTACAGCCGACGGCGGCAAGGTGAAGATTTTAGTTATCTGCACAAACGAAGAGCTTATGATAGCAAGAGACACAATGGCACTTGTTACTAATTCATAATATGTAATTAAAAAGGACTGCCGAGCAAAATTAAAGTTTTGCTCGGCAGTCCTTTTACTTTTGTATCTGTATGCGTTTTGCTTGTAGGGCAAGGGCTCTGCTCTTGCCGCGTGCTGCTCAAGTTTTATTTGCAATA
>JAVWEG010000057.1:0-14242 GCA_036641735.1 Oscillospiraceae bacterium | reverse complement strand
TGGACACAGGGCTTACAATTGGGCTTGATAAGGGCGAAATAGTAAATGTAAATATAAACGGCTGCACACGCAGTGAAACAGGCACACCCGGCGAGCTTAAAGGGCAATTTGTATCACCGATAGCTATAGGAAGTATTTTGGAAAACGGAGACACGGGAGTATATGGTGATATGTATGCCTATCATAAGGGAATGGATATGGAGCTTGCTCTGCCACAAGAGGTGCATAGCGGCGCGGCACAGCTTATTACCACAATAAATGGTAATGAAGCGTGCGCATATTCGGTAAATATTGAGAAGATAAGCCTACACGATGACAAAGAAAATAATCGTAATATGGTTATTCATATCACCGACGAGCGATTGCTCAACGTTACAGGCGGTATTGTGCAAGGAATGAGCGGCAGTCCAATAGTGCAAGACGGGTGTATTGTGGGCGCTGTAACGCACGTTTTAGTAGGAGATCCCACAAGAGGATACGCAATTTTTGCCAAAACAATGCTATCCACGGCTGATGCTATCGCAGTGACAGATAATGCCGCTTAATCCGCTTTTTACAAAAAATAGAAATTTTTTCCAAATAAGTATTGCAATCGTTGGTAATATATGGTAATATTCTAAGTGTTGAGGGAGTTTAATACTTATTTGGAGGAATTATAAAATGGAAAAGAAAATCACATTACTAACCACACAGTTATCAGCGGAGCTGGTAAAAGCTTGCGCAGAGGTGCTGCCATTACTTGGAATTGAGCTTAAATTTTGTGAAAAAGACGGAATAAAAGCGTTAAAAGCAATAGAA
Organism: Oscillospiraceae bacterium; assembly: GCA_036641735.1. Classification (GTDB taxonomy): domain Bacteria; phylum Bacillota; class Clostridia; order Oscillospirales; family Ruminococcaceae; genus JAGPHI01. Next base: position 13,444 of record JAVWEG010000057.1, on the reverse strand, counting down.
GAATTGCAGCCTGATGCAGTGCTTTTAGATGCGTTTTTGCCAGGGCTTGATGCTATAGCCGTAAAGCAAAGGTACGATGAAAGCCACACAGATAAGTCTTTGCAATTTTTCGTAACAGGCAGCTTTCAAAACGATGCACTTGAAAGTGAAATGATAGGCGCGGGCTTCCACTTTTACTTCTTAAAACCGTTTGAGCCTGCTGTGATGGCAAAACGTGTTTTGTCGGTATGCAATTCAAGAGCCGTTATGTCTACTCCTGTAGATGATGAGTGTACGGTGACAGAAATTCTTCATCAAATAGGTGTGCCTGCACATATTAAGGGATATCAATTTTTGAGAGATGCCATTTTGATGACTATGAATGATCCTGAATATATAAATTCGGTTACTAAGCGTTTATATCCCGAAATTGCAAAACATTATTCTACTACGTCAAGCCGCGTGGAGCGCGCTATTCGTCACGCAATAGAGGTGGCGTGGGATAGGGGCGATGTAGATACATTGAACGGCTATTTTGGATACACTATACATTCGCTTCGAGGCAAGCCAACAAATTCGGAATTTATTGCAATGATATCAGACCATATGCGCCTTGATAAAAAGCAGCTTAAAAAAGCTTGCTAAAAAGTAATTTGTTTAAATCCACCGTTTTTACGGTGGATTTTTTTATTGCTTTAATATATAATGTAATTTAGTGTTATATTAATCAAAAGGCGGTGCAAAATGTCTGACAATAAAACAACAGCTATAATAGTGGCAGCAGGTACGTCCAGCAGAATGGGGTTTGATAAGCTAAGTTATATTATTAATAAAAAATCCGTTTTGGAAATGAGCGTAAATGCGTTTGCCAACCATAAAATGATAGATGAAATTGTGATAGTGGCAAATGTGTGCAATGAAAATGCAATTAAAGCCGCAAGCAAATGCTTGAAGCCTTGTGTGATAGTGAACGGCGGAGCTACGCGTGCGCAATCTGTGATGAAAGGTATAAGCAAGGTGCATACACAATACGTTGCCATTCACGATGCTGCGCGCCCGTTTGTAAGCGAAAGAGTGATTACAGATACCATTATGGCGGCAAAGCAATATGGAGCGGCAGCACCTGCAGTGTCTGTAAAGGATACTATAAAGCAGATAGATAAAGATAAATTAGTGACGAACACACCGCAAAGAGATGAGCTGTATGCAGTGCAAACTCCACAGGTGTTTGAAACAGAGCAGTATGTACAAGCGGTAAAGCACAGTGATAACAGTGTAACAGATGACTGTCAAATATTTGAGCGAGCAGGTAAAAGCGTAAAGATAGTGGAAGGTGAATATGCTAATTATAAAATCACCACAAAAGAAGATATAAAGGAGCCGCCGAAAATGAGAATAGGACACGGATATGATGTGCATAAGCTTGTGGAAAATCGCAAATTAATACTTGGCGGTGTAGCTGTGCCATACGAGCTTGGGCTTTTAGGACATTCTGATGCCGATGTGCTGGCACACGCTATTATGGACGCATTGCTCGGGGCTGCTGCACTTGGAGATATAGGAAAACTGTTTCCCGATAATGATGAAATGTATAAAAATGCGGACAGTCTTGTGCTTTTAAAACAAGTAACTCAAAAAATATCCGATATGGGATATTGCATATCAAATGTAGATGCAACGATATTGTGCCAAGAGCCAAAGCTGCGCCCATATATAGACGAAATGAGAGCAAAGCTTGCACAAGCTATGGATATTGCGATAAATGATGTGAGCGTAAAGGCTACTACAGAAGAAAAGCTTGGATTTACAGGAGCAAAGCTGGGAATAGCTGCGCACGCAGTGGCACTGATAACTGATATATGAGAAATTTTTGTAAAAAAATATATATGATAAAATAATTTTCTTTTTAGCTTGCTTTATGTTATAATAACCTAAAAGGTGGCTGTCGCCACAGCGCTTCGCGCTTTGCAAAGCAAAGCTTTGCACTTTTAGAACATTGAAACATTCAAAATCATATACGTGGTTTTGTTGTACGCAGCTACGGCTGCGGAATGTGTTATAATAACCTAAAAGTTGCGGTTATATTATTATTGATTTTAATAAAATAGATAGGTGGGGGAATTATGAAAAATCGAAACATCGCACTTTGCATCGTACTTTCAATCGTTACTTGCGGCATTTATGGTTTATACTGGTGGGCGTGTCTTGTAGATGAGGCAAATATCGCTGCAGGAGAGCCGGGCACCTCGGGCGTGGGCGTAATTTTACTTTCTATTGTTACTTGCAGTATTTACGGTGTATACTATGACTATCGTATAGCCGAAAAGCACAATAAAGCACGCGCAATGAGAGGCTTGCCGGCGGATAATAATATGGGGCTTATTTACATCTTGCTGTCTTTATTTCAGCTTAAGATAGTGACATTTGCGCTTATGCAAAATGCCGAAAACAATATGACGGCAGGACAAAACACCTAATGAAACAACGTGCAATAAGAGTGCTACAAGCTACAGTTTTACTGGCGCTTGTAGCTTTTTGTGCCGTTTTTATCGGATACAAAACAGGATATGGTATTCCCTGTCCGTTTTATGCTATTACGCATTTGCAATGCCCGGGCTGCGGCGGCTTTAGAATGTTGCTTTCGCTGTTGCGGCTCGATTTTAAATCGGCATTTTATTATAATGCGCTTTTGCTTATTTCACTGCCATTATTAATTGTAATTATAATACGTGTAATTGCGCAATATATTAAAACAGGCAACACGGCGCTTAAAAAGCACGAGAATATTATTTGCATTATTTTAATTGCCGCATTTATCGTATTTGGAATATTGCGCAATATATTTTAAACAAGAGGAAGCTTAAAGAGGAGAACACATTTGAAGGAATTTATAGAACAAATAGATAAAAGGCGCACATTCGCCATAATATCTCACCCTGATGCAGGTAAAACCACACTTACCGAAAAGCTACTTTTATACGGCGGAGCTATCCAGCTGGCAGGCGCGGTAAAGGGCAAGAAATCGGCGCGCCACGCGGTGAGCGACTGGATGGAGATAGAGAAACAGCGCGGTATTTCGGTTACGTCCAGTGTAATGCAGTTTAATTACGACGGGTTTTGTATAAATATATTGGATACCCCCGGACATCAGGACTTTTCCGAGGACACTTATCGTACATTGATGGCGGCAGATAGCGCAGTAATGGTGATAGATGCCGCAAAAGGCGTGGAAAATCAGACCAAAAAATTATTTAAGGTCTGCGTTATGCGCAATATTCCGATATTTACCTTTGTTAATAAAATGGATAGAGAAGCGCGCAATCCTTTTGATTTATTAGAAGAAATAGAAAATGTTCTTGGGATAGAAACATATCCGATGAACTGGCCGATAGGTTCGGGTAAGGACTTTAAAGGTGTGTACGACCGCAATAAAAAAGAGATAATCACATTTAAACAAGCGGCACGCACAGGGCAAACACAGGTGGAGTCTTTGGAGGCTACGCTTGGAGATGCTAATTTGGACGAGCTGCTCACAAGTGAATTGCACACGACATTGTGCGATGATATAGAGCTTTTGGACGGTGCCGCTTATGAGTTTGATACCGAAAAGGTGCGCCACGGCAAGCTTACACCTGTGTTTTTCGGCTCGGCACTTACTAATTTCGGTGTAGAGCCGTTTTTGGCGGATTTTTTGGCGCTTACATCGTCTCCGCTGCCAAGAAATTCAAGCGTGGGAATTATAGAGCCGAAAAGTGAGGATTTTTCTGCATTTGTGTTTAAAATACAGGCGAATATGAACAAGGCGCACAGGGATAGAATAGCGTTTATACGTATTTGCAGTGGCAAATTTGAGCGCGGTATGGAAGTGTATCACGTGCAGGGCGGCAAAAAAGTAAAGCTTGCACAGCCGCAGCTATTAATGGCAAGCGACCGCGAGATAATAGACGAAGCATATGCGGGCGATATTATCGGATTGTTTGATCCTGGCATTTTCTCTATCGGAGACACCTTGTGCGCAGCTAAAACACCGTTTGAGTTTGCAGGTATACCCACTTTTGCGCCTGAACATTTCGTAAGGGTAACGCAAGTGGATACAATGAAGCGCAAGCAGTTTGTAAAAGGAATAGAGCAAATAGCGCAAGAGGGCGCCATACAAATATTCCGCGAGATAGGCGGCGGTATGGAGGAAGTAATCGTCGGCGTTGTGGGCGTGTTACAGTTTGAGGTGCTTGAGTACAGATTGAATAATGAGTACAATGTGGAAATACGTATGCAGACACTGCCATATCAATATATACGCTGGATAGATAATGCAGATATAGATGTAAAGGCGCTTAATGTTACAAGTGACACGAAACGCATAGAGGACTTTAAAAACCATAAGCTTTTGCTGTTTACAAATAACTGGAGCATTAGCTGGGCAGAAGAGCATAACAAGGCGCTCGTGCTGTCGGAGATAGGCAAATAATTAAAAGCTGTTCGTAATTTTGCGAACAGCTTTTTGTTTTATAAATTAAACACATCAAACAAATTGTGATTTGCGACAAACATTTGTGCTTATTGCTATACAATTAGCTGTGAAAAAGTAGAGATATAAAACAAAATGTCAAAAAAACAAAACAAATGACCGTATTCAATGAGAAATGTCAAAAAAGCTAAGGCGCGCCGAGTGCATTTTACTGTTAAACTATAGTCACATCAAAGCAATACAAAACGACGGACAATATAAAAGGAGAAGAAAAATGAAAAAGATAATTTCTATGATACTGGCGCTTTCAATGTCGGCTGCTATATTGGCAAGCTGCGGAGGTACAAGCACTTCAGGTACAGCTAAAGGAACAGATGCTACAGGTAAAGACTTGCCGGTGCTGCGCGTAGCCACAATGCCTGCAATTACAAGCTTGCCTGCATATTTTATCAAGGAAAATAAACTTGACGAGAAAAACGGCTTTAAAATGGAAACCACAAACTTTGCTACAGGCGCACCTATGAACGAGGCACTTGCAGCAGACCTTTGGGACGTAGGCGCAATGGGAGCTGCGGCTGTAACAGGGGTGGCAAACTATGACGAAATGGTTATCGGCGAAGTGCTTGAGTCCACAGACGGACTTGGAGTATTTGTAAAGCCAGACAGCCCTATTGCAAAAGCAAAGGGATTTAACCCGTCATTCCCAACAGTACTCGGCAGCCCCGAAACAGTAAAAGGCATTACAATACTTACTCCTGTTGGCACAGCACAGCATTTTACCACTTTAAAATGGCTTGAAAAATTAGGGCTTGAATCCACAGATGTAAGCATAGTAAATATGGATACAGTGCAAGCATATCAGGCTATGCAGGCAGGACAATGCGATGCTGTGGCACTGAATGTACCTACATTTTTTAACGCAAAAACAGACGGAATGGTACAGGTAGGTAACCTTGCAGAGCTTGGCACAAAATACGTGGATATGCTTGTAGCTAACCGCAAGGCAGTAGAGGGCAAAGCGGAATTAGTGCAAAAGTATGTTGATGCAAATAACGAAGCTTGCGCTGCGCTAAAGGCAGATCCGAAAATGGCAGCAGATTTGCTTGTAAAATATTTAAAAGAATGTGGCACAGAGACAAGCCTTGAAAACTGTGTGAGCGATCTTGGACGTGTGCAATGGATAACAAAGGACGACTGGAAAGACCGCGAGCTAGGCCGCTTTGCACGTGAGCTTGGAGAATTTTACGTAGGTCTCGGACAATTAGAGCCTACATTGATAGACAAATTTAACACAAATATCGTAGATACATTCGTAAAAAAATAAAGTAAAAAACAAAAGGCTCATAGCCATTGCTATATAAAAGCGTAGGTATGAGCCTTTACACTTTATAAGATTATCAAAAGAAAGGTAAAGTGAATACCGTGAAAAACTTTTTGAAAAAGTATAAATACAAATTGATATCGGTTGGTTCGTTTTTGTCGGTGCTGCTTTTGTGGGAGCTTGTTACAGATGTGTTCCATTTAGTGTCACCGATGATGCTGCCAAGCCCTGCAAAAGTGCTGGACACATTTATCTATAAAATTACAGGAGGAGTTAATCCTGATGGTGCATCGCTGTTTGCCCATATTTGGGCAAGCTTGCAAATAGCGCTCGGCGGATATGTGGTGGGGGTACTTATAGGAGTACCGCTCGGTATCGGTATGGCTTGGAGCCGCAGATTTGAAATGTTTACAAAGCCGCTATTCGATATTATTCGTCCTATACCGGCGCTTGCGTGGATACCGCTTATGATATTATGGCTTGGAATAGGATATTGGTCCAAAATCGGAATTATATTCTTTGCGGCATTTATCAGCGCAGTTATCAATTCTTATGCAGGTATAAAGCGTACATCGCAGGTACATTTGTGGGTAGGGCGCACGTTTGGCGCTACTAACCGCCAGCTCCTCTTTAAAGTGGCAATACCTACGGCGCTGCCTATGATATTTACAGGGCTGCGTTTGGCGCTTGGTTCATCGTGGGTAGCACTTGTAGCAGCAGAGCTATTGGCAGCTACAAAGGGGCTTGGATATATGATACAAATGGCACGTATGCTCGGCCGCCCCGATGTAATACTTGTGGGAATGGTTACTATCGGTGCGATAGGCTTAGTGCTTTCAACGGTATTGGAAAAAATACAAAAGAAATTTGTAAAAGGAGGTAAAAACTAATGATTGACAGAAAAAGTAAAAACTTTAGCGATAAACAGCTATCCACAATGTATACGATAGCATCATTGTTTTCTTTATTGTTAGTATGGGAGCTTGTGTCGAGATTTACAAGCGCCGGAATGTTTTTGCCGCCTGCAAGTGAAGTAATCATCGCATTTTTCAAGAGCTTTGTAATACCAATCGGGCGACAGACAATGGCAGCACATATAGGTATTAGCTTATATAGAGTGGGCGTGGCATTCGTTATTGCCACTATCACAGGCATAGCGCTCGGTGTGGCAATGGGATATTCAAAAACTATGGAAGCGATAATAAAGCCGGTGTTTGAATTTATTCGCCCTATACCGCCACTTGCGTGGATACCAATGTCGATTTTGTGGTTTGGGCTTGGAGACAAGAGCAAGTTTTTCATTATTTTTCTCGGTTGCTTTTGCTTTATTACAGTAAATACATACGACGGTGCAAAAAACGTAGATCCGGTGCTTATGGGCGCTGCACGTATGCTTGGTGCTAATGAACGTCAGGTGTTTTTCAAAGTAGTATTGCCAAGCTCAGTGCCTTATATATTTGCAGGATTACAAATAGCCATTACGGCAGGCTGGTCGTCTGTGGTAGGCGCAGAGATGGTGCGCTCCGATGAAGGAGTGGGCTGGCTGATAGTAATGGGAATGTCTAACGGTAACATTATACAGATAATGGTAGGTATGGTGGCGATAGGTGTAGTAGGCTATATACTCGCTACAGGAATGTCTGCTTTAGAGAGGAGGCTATGCGCGTGGAACGCTCAAGGGGGAATGTAGAGTCGGCAGTGCTTGAATGTCGTAATGTTAGCCGCGTGTTTGAAGGCTATAACGGCGAAGCCGAGAACGAAGTGTTAAAAGACGTAAACTTTAAAGTGCGCGAAAATGAATTTTTAGTGCTTTTTGGCGCAGGGCAATGCGGAAAAACCACATTGCTTAATATATTGGCAGGTCTTGATAAGCCTACGGGAGGCGAAGTATTTACAAGAGATAAAAAGGTGACAGGCCCTAGCCCCGAACGCGGAGTAGTATATCAAAAAACAGCGCTGTTCCCGTGGCTTACGGTAAAAGACAATGTTGGGTTTGGCCCTAAAGTGCGCCATATGACAAAGAGCGAATGTGAAGCGCGCACCGCAAAATATCTTGAGCTAGTAGGGCTTACAGGCTTTGAGAAAAGTTTTCCGTCACAGCTTTCGGGCGGTATGAGACAGCGCGTTGGCATAGCAAGAGCATATGCCAACAATCCCGATGTAATGCTGATGGACGAGCCGTTTGGGCATCTTGATGCGCAGACAAGATATATGATGGAGGAAGAATTGCAGCGCATTTGGCAAAAAGAAAAGCGCACTGTGGTTTTTGTTACCAATAATATTGAAGAAGCGCTGTTCTTGGCAGACCGTATTATTTTGCTAACGAATTGTCCTACGCATATAAAGCAAGAATACATTATAGATATGCCGCATCCGCGCAATTACGTAGACACTGAGTTTTTGCGTTTGCGTAAAGAAATTACCGAAAATATGGATTTAACAATGTAGAGAAAGGAGCTTTAAGATGGACACAAACACACAGCCAAAGGTAAGAGTGCAAAATCTTACCAAAAAATTTGGAGATTTGCTGGTACTTGATAATATCTCGTTTGATGTTGCCAAAGGTGAATTTCTGTGCATTGTAGGGCCTACGGGCTGCGGCAAAACAACGTTTTTAAACAGCCTTACTAAGCTCTATGAGCCTACAAGCGGTGAAATATTATTGGACGGTGATCCTGTAGACCTTAATAAACACAGTGTAGCGTATATATTCCAAGAATATTCTACAATGCCCTGGCTTACTGTAGAAGAAAACGTTCGTTTCGGGCTGGATATAAAGCATATAGAGCGTGAAAAGGCAGATGCTCTTGTGAATGAATATTTGGAAATAGTAGGGCTTACAAAATATCGCCGTTATTATCCCGACCAATTGTCGGCAAGTATGCTACAGCGTGTAGTTATCGCGCGCGCATTTGTAACACAGCCCGATTTATTGCTTATGGACGAGCCGTATGGGCAGCTTGATATTCAGCTGCGCTATAAGCTTGAGGACGAGCTGATAGATTTGTGGAAACGCACAGGCACTACAGTAATATTTATCACACATAATATTGAGGAAGCCGTATATATGGGACAGCGCATTTTAGTGCTTACCAATAAGCCTACTACAATTAAGCGTGAAATAGATAATGTCTTGCCTCGTCCGCGAGACATAGCAAGCCCCGATTTTGTAAAGCTGCGCAATGAAGTGACCGACCTTATAAAATGGTGGTAACGCAAATCTTTACTTATCGCAATAATTTTGGTATGCTATATTAAGAATAGCCCCTCAAAGCGGGCAATTATAAATTAAACCCGTTTATTTTAATGGGTTTAATTTGTTTATAAAATAAGGAAGCTGACATTATGAAAAATAAACCTAATATTGTATTTATTTTGTCGGACGACCAGGGCGAATGGGCTATGGGATGCTCCGGTAATAAGGAAATAATAACACCTAATATAGATAAGCTTGCAGCGCAGGGTATGCGCTTTACAAACTTTTTTTGCGCATCTCCTGTATGCTCGCCTGCACGAGCTTCACTGTTTACAGGCAGAATACCATCACAGCACGGTGTACACGATTGGCTGCGCGACGATACAAAAAAGCAATCGGAAATAGAGTATCTTGCAGGGCAATACACTTATATGCAGGCGCTTTCCGATAATGGCTATATTACAGGATTATCGGGCAAATGGCATTTGGGCAATACCTCTAAAGCACAGCAGGGCTTTACCCATTGGTACAGCCATAAATCAGGCGGAGGGCCATATTATAATGCACCGCTTTATAAAGACGGAGAAATGTATCACGAGGGGCGATATGTAACAAACGCTATCACAGATGATGCACTTGAATTTCTTGATAATTGCAAAGGTAAGCAAGAGCCTTTTTATCTAAACGTAGGATATACAGCGCCACATTCTCCGTGGCTTAATAACCACCCTAAAGAGTATACGGATATGTACGCTGACTGCAAATTTGACAGCGTGCCGCATTTGCCTCGTCACCCTAACGCGATATCGCTCACAGACGAGGTGGCGCAAGATGAAAGAGGCAATTTAATAGGCTATTATGCCGCAGTAACGGCTATGGATGCAGATATCGGCAGGATAGTGGACAAAATAGACGAAATGGGAATACGTGATAATACATTGATAGTGTTTACCGCAGATAACGGATTTTCATGCGGACATCACGGATTTTGGGGTAAAGGAAATTCCACTTTTCCGCTAAATATGTACGAGGAGTCCGTGAAGGTGCCGTTTATTGCAAGCTTTAAAGGCAGCATTGCACAAAATACAGTGAGTGATGCGCTTGTAAGTGCATACGATTTTATGCCGACGGTGCTGCAATGCGCAGGAATAAAGCCAAATCCGAATGTGGAATGTCCGGGAGTATCATTTGCCAATGTGCTTATGGGCAAAGAAAGCGAAGCGCGCAGCGAAGTGGTGGTATATGATGAATATGGGCCAAACCGTATGATACGCACGCGCGATACAAAGCTTGTGTGCAGATATCCATACGGGCCGAATGAATTATATGACCTTGCAAATGATCCACGCGAGGAGCATAATTTACTGTGTGACAATAAAGATGATGCTCGTGCAAAAGAGCTGAAATGCAAAATGGAAAAATGGTTTGCTAAATATGTTAATTGTGAGATTGACGGCGCAAAGGAAGCTGTGAACGGATCGGGACAAAAAGGACTTGCAGGGCTGTGGAGCAATGGCGATAATCCATATAGCTGCGATGATTATATAAAAGACAGCCCCAATTTTTTGCCTTATTTAAAATAGGAGGACACTATAGTGAGGGCAGTAGCAAAAAAGCTATTTAAAAATCTAAAAGCTTTGCGAGTGCAATTGTTTTTGGCTTATTTTGTTACGCTTTGCACGTTTTCTGTAATAGTGTTATCTGTGATGTTAATGGTGGTGCAAAATCTGATTATTGCGCAAATAGGCACAAGCCGCCTAGATGTATTGCGCCAAATAGCAGAGCGCGCCAACACTATAAAAACAAGCAGTATCACAATTTCAAGCCTTTATAGATATGATAAACAGATACAAAAGCTCATAAATGAAAAGGGCGGCGCGAAAGACGGAAAAACTTATCTTGATGATGTAAAGGCAAAGTACGACAGCGTTTTTAAAGATGTAGGCTTGCCTTATGAAATGGTAATTATCAGCGATGATTTTAAATATTGCTCTAAGGGAGACGATTATAATTTTGATTTGCTTACGAAGCAATTATGGTTCAGACGGCTTTATGCGGATTTAGTGGCAGCAGATGATGGTGAGGTGCAGTATTCACGCACCTTTAAAAACAATACAGGCACATCAGACGGTGAATATTCTTTTAGCGCAGGCTGTTTATTAAATAATAATGACGGAGAATATGCTATTTTATTATTGATAATAGACGAGCAGCGCCTTGCGGAATTGTATAGCTCCGCCAGCAGGAAAGACAGCGATATTTATTTGTTCGACAAAGACGGATTTATTATATCCCACAGCAATAAGCAAATGCTTGGCAAGCAGTTTATCGATGTAGAAAATATGCAGCATTTATATGGTACAGACAGCTATTCCAAAACAAAAAAGCTCGGAGTGGATTATCTGCTATCTACATATTTAGACGAACAAACAGGCTGGACGATAGTAGAAGAAATTCCGACAAAAGACATTTTTGGGGTATTGTACAGCGCTTATAAAATAATAGGTATTACACTTGCGGTAAGCTTGCTTGCGGCAGTGCTTGTATCTATATATATGTCAAGGAGAATATCCCGTCCGCTTGTAAATCTAAGCATTGCTATGGACAGCTTTGGCAGCATCGATTTTGAAAAAGTGAACGAACAGACAGGCACACAGGAAATAGATCATTTAAGCGAAAGCTTTAACCATATGGCAGGAGAAATATTTGCGCTTATGAATGATGCACGCGAGAGATCGCGCCAAAAGCGAGTGTTGGAGCTAAAGTTTTTACGCGCGCAAATAAATCCGCATTTACTTTCTAATACGCTTTTTTCTATACGATGTATGGTGGAAATAAATAAAAACGAACAAGCGGCAGAGATGATAAGCGCGTTTACGGATTTATTAAAAAAAACACTTTCCGTTGAGAGCAGTGCTATACATTTAGATGAAGAGATAGAAAGCACGCGTAAATATCTTGTACTGCAAAAAATCAGATACGGTGACAAGGTAAACTTTGAATTTGATATTGCGAATGAAGCGAATAGCTGCTTTGTGCCTCCGTTAATTTTACAGCCCATTGTGGAAAATGCTATTTTCCACGGATTAGAGGCGAAAAAATCCGCAGATATGATTGTGATTACGGCTTCTATTGAAAATGGCGATTTAATAATTACCATTTGTGACGATGGCGCAGGAATGGATTTTGCACAGCTAAATAAAGTGCGCGATGGGCTTATGCACGAGCATAACGACAGCGGCCATTCTATAGGAATGTCTAATGTGCATAGCCGCATTAGGATAAATGACGGCGACAGCTATGGCTTAGAGCTTGATAGCACTAAGGATATAGGCACCACGGTGACACTACGATTAAAAGCACGATATAACGCTTTGAGCAGTGAGGTGATGTAAGCAAAATGAAAATATTAATAGTGGATGACGAAAGAATAATATGCGAATGGATGAAATTTTGCATTGCGCAAAATCCAAGCTGCGAAATTGTAGGCGTAGCCAATAACGGCGAAGAAGCGTTTAAAATATATGTGGAGACACAGCCGGATTTAGTGCTTACAGACATTAAAATGCCTGTTATGGACGGGCTGTGCCTTTTGCACGAAATACGCAAAATAAGCCTTGATACACAGGTGGTTATTCTTACTGCGTTCTCGGATTTTGACCTTGCGCGTGAAGCATTGCGTGACGGAGCAAATGAATATTTATTGAAAACCGAAATGCAAAACAAAAGCTTACAGGAGCTTTTAGTACGTATGTGCGACAAATGCAAAACAAGCGATGCGCCTATAGAGGACAGAGGCTATTCTTCGCAATCGTATGCCATTATTCGCAATATAATGCGTAAGGATACAGCGTTCACAGACGAAAATTTGGAGGCGCTCAGTAAATGCGGAGTAAAATGGCGCAATAACGGATTGTTTGCGCTCGCTATGTGGAAGCAGCAGATTATGATGGGCGAGCTGCAATTTCCGCAAGATGAAAACGCAAGACATATTGCAGGATTTGATTATACAGACAGAATATATGTGGTAGTGGGTAATTTGCCGAGAATATTGAGCGACAGTGAAAAGCAGCGCAAGCTTACGCAATACGCACTAAAGCTGCAAGAGCTTAATAATTGTATGGTGGGAGTGAGCAATGTCACAGACCATTTACGCAATATTCCGCAAACAATACGCACGGCGGCATTTGCGCTGGCACGCGGATTTTACGAGGGCGAAACACGCTTGTATGAGCCTGTAAGTACATTAGATGAAATAAATAAGCGCCTGTCACAGTGGACAGAAGAATTTAAAGCTTTGCGAAATCAGATGTACAAAATAAAACCCGAAGAACGCATTGCGCGAATAAAGCAAATGCTGGATAAAACAGACGAGCATAATGCTGTGGATATAGAGCAGCTTACTAATATCGTATGCGATATGATGGATACGCTGTATTTTTATGCAAATGAAAACGGAGGCCGCCCCGAGCTGCCCGAT
>JAVWEG010000056.1:0-14441 GCA_036641735.1 Oscillospiraceae bacterium | reverse complement strand
GCGTTTGAGCGCGAGATGGGTGTAGATGTTATCCGTCCCGACATTGCAGGGCTTATGGGTGCATACGGAGCTGCATTATATGGCAAAACGCGCAGCCGCGGCAAAGGCAAAAGCACCTTGCTATCACAAGAGCTGCTCACTTGCTTTAGCCAAGAAACAAAGCAAACCGTATGCGGACTATGCGGCAATGCCTGTCAGCTTACAATTAATATTTTTAATGGTAAAGATAAATACATATCGGGCAACAGATGCGACCGCCCTATCACACACAAGGGTGAAGAGGAAGAGCTGAATATATACGATTACAAAAATGCTCTTTTGCGTACATATAACCACGCTCAAGGCACACGCGGCTGCATCGGAATACCGATGGGGCTGAATATGTATGAGCTTTTACCGTTTTGGCATACATTTTTTACCTCGCTCGGCTTTGGTGTGGTAACGAGTGGAGACTCTAGCCGTAAGCTGTATATGCGCGGACAAGGCTCTATCCCGTCCGACACCGTTTGTTATCCTGCAAAGCTTATGCACGGGCATATAAATGCTTTATGCAAGATGGCAATTACTGCTGTATTTTATCCGTGTATGAGCTATAATGTGGACGAGGAGCTTGGTGACAATCATTTTAATTGTCCTGTTGTAGCTTATTATCCCGAGGTGATAAAAGCAAATTGCCGTGAGCTTGAGGGCATACAATTTATTTACGATTACGTAGGCTTGCATAATCGCAAAGCTTTTCCCGATAAAATGACAAAAATACTGGCAAAATATTTCAGTGGAATATCAAAACGCGAAGTAAAAGCAGCAAGCGATGCGGCATTTACCGAATATGAGCTGTATTTAAGCCGTATCAGGCAAAAGGGCGCAGAAATTATCACAAGAGCGCGTGCTGAAAACCGCAAAATTATAGTGCTTGCAGGCAGGCCCTATCACGCGGATACAGAAGTAAACCACGGTATAGACAAGCTAATAACAAGCTATGGTGCAGCTGTGATAAGCGAGGACGCTATTTCGCATTTGGTAGACAAGGTAAGCACGTCTGTATTAAATCAGTGGACATACCATTCAAGGCTATATGCGGCAGCTAAATATATTGCAGACCAAAAAGATATGAATTTAGTGCAATTAGTAAGCTTTGGGTGCGGACTAGATGCAGTAACTACAGATGAAGTACGTGAAATACTTACGCGCGAAGGCAAGCTTTATACACAGCTGAAAATAGATGAAATAGCTAATCTCGGTGCCGCCAAGATTAGACTGAGAAGCTTATTTGCGGCGCTCGAGCAGGAAACGGAGGTTCCCGATGGACAATAAAATTGTATATCCTAAATTTACCAAAGAAATGAAAGCCACTCATACAATATTAATACCTACTATGGCGCCTATTCATTTTGCTATGATGAAAGCTTCGCTTGAATGTGAGGGATATAATATAGAGCTGCTTACGCAGGGCGGCAGCGAGGTAGCTCAAGAAGGCTTAAAATACGTACATAACGACACCTGTTATCCTGCTTTATTAGTAATAGGGCAATTTATCAGCGCGCTGAAAAGCGGAAAATATGATATAGAGCATACTGCTTTACTTATTACGCAGACGGGCGGCGGATGCCGCGCTTCTAATTACATTCATCTTTTACGCAAGGCTCTTGTAAAAGCGGGATTTCCTAATGTACCTGTGGCAAGCCTCAATTTTTCGGGGCTTGAAAAAGACAGCGGCTTTACTTTATCTCTGCCACTGCTTCGCAAGCTTATAGCTTGTGTATATTACGGCGATATAGTGATGTGCTTATCCAATCAAACACGACCGTATGAGAATAATAAAGGCGATACAGATGCTCTTGTAAATAAATGTATAAGCATTGTTTCAAGCCAATTTTACAAAAACAGCGGTGTATCAAAGCAAGATTTAAACGACAATTTTATTGCTTTTGCAAACGAATTTAGCCGTATTCCCATCACAAAAGCTCCTAAAGTAAAGGTGGGCGTAGTGGGCGAAATATATGTAAAATATTCTCCGCTTGGCAATAATCACCTCGAGAGCTTTCTTGATGGCGAGGGGTGCGAGGTAAATGTACCCGGGCTTATGGGCTTTCTTGAATACTGCATTTTTAATGGCATTAAAGACGTAAAGCTTTATGGCGGCTCGCGTAAAAGCTTACTTATTTACAATTTGGCGCTAAAGTTTATATTAAAACGCGAAAAATTGATGCTTTCGGCTATTAAACAGCACCCTGAGTTTCACGCGCCTGCCCCATTCCGCGAAATGAGCAAAATGGCAGACGGTATAATAGGACACGGTGCTAAAATGGGCGAGGGCTGGCTGCTTACCGCCGAGATGATGGAATTAGTAAGCTGCGGCTTTGAAAACATTGTGTGCGCACAGCCGTTTGGCTGCTTGCCTAACCATATAGTGGGCAAAGGAATGGTGGGCAAAATACGCACTATCTATCCCATTGCCAATATTACACCGATAGATTACGACCCGAGCGCCACTAAGGTAAATCAGGAAAATCGTATTAAGCTAATGCTTGCCGTAGCTAAAGAACGTGTGGATATCAACAATAATCATCACGATGGCACTTTAGAGCAAATGCCCACACCTGTATCCGTACCTCTTGCTGCATTAACTCCTGCGTTTGGTAATATTTAATATTTTTTATACGTTTAGTATAAAAATATAGAAAATAAAAAATATTTTCATATTTAGGCTTGACAATCTCTTTGAAAAACGATATAAAATGTATATAGCTTTTATAATAAATCTATATTAAATTTATTACCTATTTAGGAGGAGACGTAATGGTATTTGACCGTATTCGCGAGATACTCTGTGACCAGCTTGATTTAGATGAGGACAGAGTGACAATGGATTCCGATATTGTAAACGATTTTGAGGCAGACAGTCTTGATGTGGTGGATTTGATAATGTCACTTGAAGATGAATTTGGCTTGGAAGTGCCGGATGACGAAATAGAGAATTTTCATCTTGTTGGCGATATAGTAAAGTATATAGAGGAAAACTCTTAATTCTTTATAATTTTTAATTTAGGACTCGACCGCGCAAGCAAACGTGAGCGTAATGCGCCCTACGTATGCTGCGCGGCAGTCCGTTTTTTATGATAAGGATGGTATGCAATGAACGATAAAAAGCTTGTAGAGGCTATCACGCCTATTAATGAGGACTTTACACAGTGGTACACCGACATATGCCTAAAAGCGGAGCTTGTAGATTATTCCAGTGTAAAAGGCTGTATGATTTTGCGCCCTTACGGCTATGCCATATGGGAAAACATCACGCATATACTGGACGGTATGTTTAAAGAAACAGGACACGAAAACGTGGCGATGCCTTTATTAATCCCCGAAAGCCTTTTGCAAAAAGAAAAAGACCACGTTGCGGGCTTTGCGCCTGAAGTGGCTTGGGTAACTATGGGCGGCGGCGAGCAGCTAGAGGAAAAAATGTGTATTCGCCCTACAAGTGAAACATTGTTTTGCGACCATTTTGCACACGTACTGCACTCTTACAGAGACTTACCTATGCTGTATAATCAATGGTGCAGTGTAGTAAGATGGGAAAAAACCACTCGTCCGTTTTTGCGCAGCCGTGAATTTTGGTGGCAAGAGGGACATACTATCCACGAGACAGCCGAAGAAGCAATAGCGGAAACAGAGCAGCAGCTAAATACATATGCTGATTTTTGCGAAAAGTATTTGCGTATGCCTGTAATAAAAGGCCGCAAAACCGATAAAGAAAAATTTGCCGGAGCTGAAGCTACATACACTATCGAAGCTATGATGCACGACGGCAAGGCGCTGCAAAGCGGCACCAGCCATTATTTTGGCGATGGTTTTTCTCGCTCGTTTGGTGTTACCTTTGCAGGACGTGACAATACTTTACAGTATCCGCACCAAACCAGCTGGGGTGTTTCTACGCGCCTTGTAGGCGCTATTATAATGACACACGGCGATGACGAGGGATTGATACTGCCTCCTGCTATAGCGCCTATAGAGGTAGTAATCGTGCCTATAGCCTCCCATAAAGAAGGAGTGCTTGAAAAAGCTCGTGAGCTTGCACTACGTCTTAAAGGCAAGGTACGCGTAAAGCTTGACGATTCCGATAATTCTCCCGGCTGGAAGTTTAGCCAATGGGAGATGAAGGGTGTGCCATTGCGCTTAGAGATAGGCCCTAAAGACATAGCACAAGACCAATGCGTAATAGTGCGCAGAGACACAAGAGAAAAAACCTTTGTACCTTTGGCAGAGCTGGAAAGCAAAATAAGCGAGCTTTTAGAAGCACTCGCCGAAAATATATATAATAAAGCACTTGATAACCGTGAGGCACGCACAGTTACCTGCAATACTATGGACGAGATAATGCAAAAAGCAAACGAAGCTAACGGATTTATCAAATCAATGTGGTGCGGCAGTGAAGAGTGTGAAACGGCAATGAAAGATAAAGCCGGATTATCAAGCCGCTGTATGCCATTTACCCAAGAGCATATATCGGATATATGCCCTATCTGCGGCAAGGCAGCAAGCAAAATGGTAATTTGGGGTAAAGCATATTAACAAAATGCAGCTATTCAAAATTTGAATAGCTGCATTTTTTGATTAATATTCTACTATTTTTTCTATATACGCTCTTAGGTCTTGAATAGGAATACGCTTTTGCTCCATAGTATCACGGTCTCGCACCGTTACACAAGCGTCCTCTTCACTGTCAAAATCGTAGGTGACACAAACAGGTGTGCCTATCTCGTCTTGGCGGCGATAACGCTTGCCAATAGAGCCTGTGTCATCATAATCTATCATAAAGTACTTGGCAAGCTGCTCATACACCTTGCCTGCGCTCTCGGCAAGCTTTTTGGATAATGGCAATACACAAGCTTTATATGGTGCAAGCGCAGGGTGCAAGCGCAATACTACGCGTGTATCATTTTTTTCTTCGTCTACTATTTCTTCATCATATGCACCCACCAAAAATGCAAGTGCTACACGATCAGCTCCGAGCGACGGCTCTATTACATATGGCAAATAATGCTCGTTTGTTTCAGGATCAAAATAATCCTGTATTTTGCCTGAATGGTCATTGTGGCGAGACAAATCGTAATCTGTACGGTCGGCAATGCCCCATAATTCGCCCCAACCAAACGGGAACATATATTCGATATCTGTAGTACCCTTAGAGTAAAAAGCAAGCTCTTTGGGATCGTGGTCTCGCATACGCAAATCTTCTTCTTTAAGCCCAAGCTGTAACAAAAAGTTTTTGGAATAATCCTTCCAATAGCGAAACCATTCTAAATCTGTGCCGGGCTTGCAGAAAAACTCACATTCCATTTGCTCAAACTCACGAGTACGGAAAGTGAAATTGCCCGGTGTTATTTCGTTGCGGAATGCCTTGCCCACTTGGCATACACCAAACGGCAGCTTACGGCGCGTAGAGCGCTGAACATTGGCAAAGTTTACAAATATGCCTTGCGCTGTTTCGGGGCGCAAATACACTTCGTTTTTCGCTTCCTCTGTCACTCCCATAAAGGTTTTAAACATCAAATTAAATTTACGAATATCTGTAAAATTAGCTTTGCCGCACGAAGGACATACAATATTATTTTCTTTTATATATGCCATCATTTCGTCATTTGTCATACCCTCAGCTTTGCCGCCGTTATCCTCTATCAGCTTATCTGCACGATGACGAGCCTTGCACTCGCGGCAGTCCATAAGCGGATCGCTAAAGCCTGCAACGTGTCCTGTAGCCACCCAGGTTTCGGGATTCATTATAATAGCGCTGTCTAGCCCTACATTGTGCGGACACTCCTGCACAAACTTTTTCCACCAAGCGCGCTTAACGTTATTTTTAAATTCTACGCCAAGAGGGCCGTAATCCCAAGCATTTGCAAGCCCTCCGTATATTTCGCTGCCTGCAAAAACATATCCTCTATTTTTGCAAAGGGCAATCACCTTGTCCATTGTTTTTTCAGTATTTTGCATAATAACACGCCTTTCAAGCTTTTATCAGTAATATGTGTTCTATTGTAAGTCAATAACGATTTTTCGTCAAGAGATATGTTCGCTTTTGAACTGTTTGTGAAATTTTATTTTATATCTTCCATTGTTAAGTCCCCGTTTGTCTCGTAAAATTTACCTGTTCTTTTCATATTATCTGTCGTATTGTCTTTACTGTCTATAATATATTCGCGCAATGTACTTACCGAAGGTAAGTCGGCAGCTATTGTTTCATAATAATAGCGCTCTCGCTCATCGCCCTCTTTGTATTGTGAAAACGGTTTTCCAAAACGATAATCCTCATTAAGCTTACAATCAGTCATTATAGTAGGTATTATATCCGCTTGGCACACAGGCGCAGATGACGTACAAAGTGCGCCTTTAGCGCCTGACGGCTTCATTAGCATAAGCGGCGCTTGGCGCACGTTTTCGCCCTCTTTGCCGTGTCCGTGGTCGGCTGTTATCATTATTGTGGCATCATCATATTTACCTACGCGTTTTAGCTCGTTTAAATAATTAATCGCCAATTGCAAAGCGCCTCTTGCCGCTTGTTCCACTGTGGTTGGCGCTTCGGAATAATTGCCATTGCTATCTGTATAATACGGCATATGCGCGCCTGTAATATGTATAAAGCTAAATTGATTTTCCGCGTCGCCTACCGTCATTTTTTCGTTTTGCATAAGCTCATTAAATACTCTATTGCTCTCATTATAATAAGCTCCGCCGTCACCTATTGTAATTGCTTCTAATTCCGTGCCGTTTAGCCACACATAAGGCTTTATACCATTCGGCAAATATTTACTCGCCACAAACCTAAATAAAAATACACTAAAATCCTTATAGCTTGTAAAGTGCTTCTTTTCTGTTTCAAAATTGCCTATATCTTGTATCATCCAGCGCGGAATAAAGGCATCTTGAGTAAAAATATTGTATTTATAATTATTGTCTTTTAAGCACCGCCAATACTGCGCTTTATCATATGCCGCATCTGCCATAGCATTAATTGATGCTTCATTGCGCATTAAAGAGCCTGTGAGTATATATGGTACAGCATACGTTGTTACCGAGTACGCGCCTGTAAAATTATCATACAAGGTAAATCCGTCAAATTCTTCTTTAAGCTGCGGTTCCTTTGCCAAAATGTCCTCAAAAAATGTGCCGTTATACATATCCAGCACAAACACTATTGCATTGTGCTTTTCTGCCGCTTCCATTAAGCCCTCACTGGAAACGTATCCATCTGCTCCTATGCTTTCTTCCCAATTAGCAGTGACAAGCAAAACGCCAAGCGCTGCCACTTGCATAAGTGTAAATAAGCAAGCTATCATCGCAATAGGCTTTAAAAGCTTTCGGCGAAATATAAATGCCAATATCGCCGGCACGAAAATTATCGCGAGCCAAATAATCATATTTACGATAAAATCCGCCTTATAGTCGTGCCATACTATTTTTGCACCGTTCAAATTGCCAAGATTGAGATTTAAAAAATTGCTCTGCACATAAATAGCAAGCCCTGAGCCAAATACAAGAGCTATATAAATTTCGCGCAATATCCCTTTCAGCAAAAGCCCTACTGAAAATATCATCGCAAATACCGCAACGAAAAGCCCGAGCGACAAAAACCAAAACGAACCGATATTAAACCAAAATTCGCTGATATTGCCTAAATACATTTCAAATGGAGCAAATACAAAAAAAGTAAAACTCACAAATACAGCTGCCGCCGCAAGCGCTAATATGGATTTTTTATCCTTTATTGTTTTTTTGTTTTTCGCTTCCATTTTTAATTTGTCTCCTTTGTTGCTAAGCCGCTTTTTTCGTAAAACACTCCTGTTTTATGTGTATTGCTATTCAAATTATCCTCATCGTCTATCGTATATTCTCTAAGCGTACTCAAATACCAATAATCAGCTGTTATATGGTCAAAATCCGTCTCATAATACATACGGTCTCTTTTGTCGCCTATCTTATATTCAAAGCAGGATTTGCCATATTTATGGTCATTATTAAGCCCTATATCGCTCATAATAGTGGGTATTAAATCCATTTGCCATACAGGTGCGCTTGAGCGCTGCATTGCGCCCTTTGCACCTGATGGCTTCATAAGCATAAGCGGTGCTTGGCGCTCATATTCTTTACCTTGTCCGTGGTCGGCGGTTATTATCACTGTAGCGCTATCGAGCTTACCTATGGCATTTAGCTCGTCAAGATAGTCTATAGCGAGCTGCAATGAGCCTCTCGCTGACTCCTCCACTGTAGTGCCTTCGCTCACTTCGTTGCCATATCTATCTGTTCTATAAGGCATATGCGCACCGTTTATATGTATAAAGTTAAACTGGTTTTCCGCATCGCCTACTTCAATATTTTCGTGCATTAATATATCTTTAAAATAGCTGTTTCCGCTAAAAAATGTATAGCGCTCTTCGCCCTCGGCAAGTGCATCGGCTTCTGTGCCGTGCAGCCATACATATGGCTTTATGCCATTAGGCAAATATTTACCCGCTACAAAACGATATAAAAACTTCGTAAAATCAGCGTAGCTTTTAATATGCCTTTTTTCTTCCACATAATTGTCCACATTTACAAGCATCCACTGTGGCATATGCGCTTCCTGTGAATAAATATTGTATTTATAATTATTTGCTTTTAGCTCTCTCCAATATTGTGCTTTATCAAAATTAGCGCCTACCATATCGTTTAGCGGCTTTTCATTGCGCATCCATTCACCTGTAAGCATTGTGGGCAGCGCGTAATGTGTAATGGGATAACAGGCTGTAAAATTATCAAACATCGTAAACCCATCAAATTTCTGCTCCAGCTCAGGCTCCTTTGCAAAGATATCTTCTAAATATTCATTATTATACATATCAAGCACAAGCACTATTACATTATGATTATTTGCTGCCTGCATTAAATTCTCTGTGGAAATAATTCCTTCACCCGTTGGAGCAAATTCCCATTTTGCCACAGCAAACAGTACCCCTAAAGTAAGCAATTGCGTAAGTGTAAGAAATGCAGCTACTACTGCCACTATTTTTTTTATTTTATCTTTAAATATGATGAAAGCTACTATCGGCAGCAAAATAATTATCATCCAAATTATCATATTAATAATAAAATTGCCTTTATAATTGTGCCATTCTATTGCCGTGCCATCGAGATGTCCAAGATTAAGATTGAGCAAATTGCCTTGCAAATATACCGCAAGCCCACCTCCAAACACCAAAAGCGTATACAATATGCGCGCTTTACCGTACAAAAGGTATCCTATGGCAAAAATAATAAGCGCCGCCGAAATCCCCACTAATATCGGAACAAACCAAAATAACGAAAGCCTGAACCAAAATTCGCCTAAATTGGCTAGATACATTTCAAATGGGGCAAAAATGAAAAGCGTAAACGTAAAAAACAATGTCGCAAGAATAAGCGGAATTGTTTCGTTTTTTCTTTTATTTAAATTTGATGTCGGTTTTTTTTCATTCAGCATCGCACAAAATCTCCCAGTATAGTTAATTTATAAAGCTTTATGATTATACCATTCATTTTGCTTTTTTTCAACATAAAGTACCCTTAATCGACACGCTTTACTTTATCCTGCATTTAGAATATAATTGAGCTTATTAAAATATTAAGGAGACTATATTGTGCAATTAATTATTTATTTTATTATATGCCTTATTGCCACTACCGTCGGCGCTATAAGCGGCATTGGCGGCGGTGTGATAATTAAGCCTGTATTTGACGCTTTTTCCGGATTTCCCGTTGCCACTATCAGCTTTTTATCGGGCTGTACAGTGCTTGCTATGTCTATAGTTTCTATGCTTCGCGCGCGCGGTGACAGCATAAAAATAGAGCCTCGGCGCGGCACTTTGTTAGCAGTAGGTGCTGCTGTAGGCGGCGTTGCAGGCAAGCAAATATTTGAATACATTGCCTCTTTAGCCGCAAATGACGGGCTAGTGGGGGTAGTGCAAAGCATAATTATGATATTGCTTACTTTGGGAGTGCTGATATATGTGCTTAATAAAAGCAAAATCACAACGCACAATATGCAAAATGCTTTGCTTTGTGCGTTAATTGGGCTTTTCCTCGGCATTATGAGCGCATTTTTGGGAATAGGCGGCGGCCCTATCAATCTTGTGGTATTGTATTTTTGCTTTTCTATGGATACCAAAACAGCGGCGCTTAATTCCATATATATAATACTTATAAGCCAAATTACCAGCTTTGCAAGCACTATTATCACAGGCAAGCTGCCGCAGATGAATTTGTTTGTATTATTTGTAATGGTGCTTGGCGGCATACTTGGCGGCTTTATAGGGCGCGCGTTCAACAAAAAAATGAGTGCCAAACAAGTTGACACTCTGTTTTTATGCTTGCTGATTGCTATTATTGGCATAAGTATTTACAATTTTTATAAGTTTGCTTGCTTATTATAATTTAAGCGCGCTTTGCAATTAATGCCTTTATCTTTATGCCCTCGGAGCTGAACATCTCTTCGTGTTCTGTGCGGATATTCCACGTTGGCTCGTCTTTATGTAAATCTCGTGTAATAAAGCTTATCTCAAGACCTGCCTTTGCAAAATATTCTACGCTGTCATCAAAAAGCCCCTCATCGTCACATTTAAAATATATTTCACCGTCTTGCGCTAAAAATTCAAGATAGCTTACAAGCTGTTTTGGATACGTGAGACGGTGTTTTTTGTGCGCGGATTTTCTGTTCCACGGATTGCAAAAATTGATATATATGCGCTGCACAGTATCTGTGGGCGCCATCATTTCCGCTATGCGCTCTATATTAAAGCTCAATATTTTTACATTGTCGATATCCATATGCTTTTGCTCATATATAGCTTCAATCTTGCGCTTTGCCAGCACCAACACTTTATCTGTAATATCTATGCCGATATAATTGATATCCGCGTTGCGAGATGCAAGCTCTGCGATAAATCCGCCTTTGCCGCAGCCAAGCTCTAAATGTAGTGGCGCATCGCTGTTTTTAAAAGAGCTATGCCATTTAGCTCGCAGCGCGATTGGCTCATTTACGCAAAATTCCGCTGCCTCAAGCTCTGCTTTGGCATATGGCTTAAATCTCATTCGCATTATCGTATCCCCATCTTTTTTGTGTACTTAATATAGGTGTGCCTGCTTTAAGACTTGCCGGTACATCTATTATGCGCTGATTAGTGCTGCCGCGGAAAAGTAAATTCAGGCTGCGCTGCGCCAAAATAAATCTTCCGTCTATCAAAATGTCTATATGCTCAAGCAGCTCACGCTGTGCGGGAGCTACAAGCTCTTCATAGGTATAGCCCGTGTACGCAGCTATCTCGTAACCTGCGTTTTTAAGCAAAATAGCAAGCTGTGTAAAGCCCTCGCTTTGTGCAAATGGATCTCCGCCCGAAAACGTTACCCCACGTACAAGCGGATTACTTTTCACAAGGGAAAACAGCTCCGCTACAGAGCGTTCCTGCCCTGTGCCGAAGCTGTGTGTTTCGGGATTGTGACAGCCCACACAATGATGTGGACAGCCCTGTGCGAAAATAGTCGCCCTTATACCCGGCCCATCTACTATGCTGTCGTTTGCTATACCTGCAATATTAATTGTTGCCAAGACCGTGCTTTACCCTATCGTGTTCTTCCGCCTTTTTAGCGTCATTCCATTTATCCATTGTGCCTACGAGATAGCCTGTAATGCGGCGAATACGCTCAAAGCCTACGTCTTTGCCTACACTTGTATCGTGATTTATCGGTGCCATAATAATTACTCCTTTTATTTTAAATTGCTTATTTAATTTTAATGCTTATTTATTTTAAAATATTGATTTACTGCTCAACATTTCAGGATACATCTTTTGCAGCTCACGGATACGCTCTGCGCTAAGGCTCTCGCCCTCTCTACGTCCGCAGCGTGGGCATACATCACCTATTACTCCCACATATCCGCACACAGGATCTCTGTCTACAGGGTGGTTGATAGAACCATATCCAATACCTGCATCGTGCATACAGCGCACCACAGCCTCAAATGCCTCTACGTTATTAGTGGTATCGCCATCAAGCTCCACATAGCTTATATGCCCTGCATTGGTAAGTGCGTGATACGGCGCTTCAATATTAATTTTATCGTATGCCGAAATATTATACCATACAGGAATATGAAAGGAATTAGTGTAATATTCACGGTCGGTTACGTTTTTGATAATGCCGTAACGTTTAGCATCCATACGCACAAAACGTCCTGACAATCCCTCTGCCGGAGTGCCAAGCAAGCTGTAGTTCATATGCGTAGCCGCACTGCGTTTATCGCAAAATGCACGCATATATCCTATAATGGCAAGCCCCTTATTTTGCATTTCCGCGCTCTGTGCGTGATTGTGTCCGTATAATGCCGTTAATGTCTCCGCAAGCCCTATAAATCCTATTGATAAAGTACCGTGCCGCAATACCTCGCGCACCTCATCATTTGGATCAAGACGGTCTGAATCCAGCCAAACACCCTGTCCCATTAGGAACGGATAATTATATACGTGCTTTTTCGCCTGTATTTCAAAACGGTCCATAAGCTGCTGTGCCACAAGCTCCAGCATATCATCAAGCTTTTTGTAAAACAGCTTTTCATCTCCGTGGCTTTCTATTGCAAGGCGCGGTAAATTTATAGAAGTGAAGCTCAAATTACCTCTTGAATACGATATTTCGCGCTCAGGATCGTACACATTGCCCATTACGCGTGTGCGGCAGCCCATTGTGGCTACCTCTGTTTCGGGATGCCCTTCTTTATAATATTGCAGATTAAACGGCGAATCCAAAAACACATAGTTTGGGAACAATCTCTTGGCACTTACGCGGCACGAAAGCTCAAATAAATCGTAGTTCGGATCCTGCGTATTGTAGTTTACTCCCTCTTTCACTTTGAAAATATGAATAGGGAATATCGCTGTTTCTCCGTGGCCAAGCCCTGCATCCGTGGCAAGCAAAATATTGCGAATTGCCATACGTCCCTCAGGGGTAATATCCGTGCCATAGTTAATAGACGAAAACGGAGTTTGCGCTCCTGCGCGTGAGTGCATAGTGTTAAGGTTATGCACAAAGCCCTCCATCGCCTGATACGTGTCTTTATCTGTGCGCTCCCACGCGCGGCGGCGAGCTGCTTTTACAAGGTGCTTTGCTTGGTCTGCACTCACCTTGCCCTGCTGTGCTATCGCTTCGCATACCTTAGCATCGTATGCCGCTGCATCTGTCTCTAAGCTCGGCACTGCACCTGTGTCGCTTTCTATACCTTTGAGTACATTATGTACATATTCACGCTCATCATCGCTGCCTGTCACATCTTCAAGGCTTTCTGTAAGCTTGCGCTCATAGCTTTTTTTAAAGCTTTTAGCAATGCCAAGTGCCATTGCATAGTCAAAGTTTGGTATGCTTTGCCCACCGTGCTGGTCATTTTGGTTAGACTGTATTGCAATGGCGGCAAGCGCCGCATAGCTCTGTATGCTCTGCGGCTCACGCAAAAATCCGTGTCCTGTAGAAAACCCGCCCTTAAATAAGCGAATTACATCTATCTGACAGCAAGTAGTAGTGAGCGCATAAAAATCGAAATCGTGAATATGAATATCGCCCTCAAGGTGCGCACGCGCCTGCTCTGCCGACAATAAATATGCCGCATTATATGCCTTAGCTCCTGCTGTACCTATCTGTAACATAGAGCCCATAGCTGTATTGCCGTCTATATTGGCATTGTCACGTTTCATATCACTTGTGCGTGCATCTACATTAGTTATCTCGTCTATTGCTTTCATAAGGCTTGTATTCGCTTCGCGTATTCTCGTGCGGTTAGCTCTATACAATATATATTGTTTGGCTGCGCCCTCGAAGCCGTCGTGCATAAGACGCTTTTCTACTGCATCTTGGATATGCTCTATAGCAGGCACCTGCTCATCGCCCTCAGCTTCAAGGCTTGCAGCCACTTCATTAGCCACCCTTGCAGCATCGGTAGCATTGCCCTCACGCGCTGCCTCCATCGCCTTTAAAATAGCAGCGGCTATCTTTGCTTCGTCGTATAAAACTACTCTGCCGTCACGTTTAATTACGCTACGTATCATCTTTTTCCTCATTTCACGCACTGCCGTACTTTACTATACCCTGTGCTAAATATTGATTGTATAGACTATTATGCTACTACATCTTGTGTTTGTCAAGAAAATTTGGCAACGAAATAATTATATTTTTTTGTGACATTTGCCTATTGCTTTTAAACAGAGTATAATATGTTAACTATGTCGGAGGCTTATAATGGACAATAAATCATTTGAATATAACGTAGGTGAAATAAAGTTTATTCTTTCGCGAAAAAAAGTAAAAAACATAAATATGCGCATAGCGAGTGACGGCAGTGTAAAGGTATCCGCCAACGCTCGTGTAAGCCTTGAATATATTAAGGCTTT
>JAVWEG010000055.1:0-14442 GCA_036641735.1 Oscillospiraceae bacterium | reverse complement strand
CATTGAAACATAGCAATCCCTTACGGGCTTGCCGTAGCGCAGCTGCGGATATGTTATAGCATAAATATATTTTAGCATAGTTAGGAGAATTGAAATTGAAAGATAAACTTAAAAGTATTTTTGTTTGTACTTCTTGTGGCGAAACCAGTTTGCGCTGGCTTGGCAAATGTCCATCTTGCGGTGAATGGAATACTATGGTGGAGGATGTTATAAATGAAACTAAAGAAAAAGCAGTTGCAGCGGCTACAGTGCGCTCAAGCAGTTCACTTATAAAAGCAAGTAAGTTAAGTGAAATAAGTGCTACAGAGGAACGCAGCCGTATTGTAACGGGTATTAGTGAGCTTGACCGAGTGCTTGGCGGTGGTATTGTGCTTGGTAGTGTAATTTTACTTGGAGGCGAGCCGGGAGCCGGCAAATCTACATTGTTATTGCAATTATGTGGCGGCATTTCAACAAAAGTTGATGTTCTATATATTACAGGCGAGGAGTCCACAAGGCAAATAAAGCTGCGCGCACTTCGTCTTAAAGTGCGTGAGGACAATATTTCACTTGCTTCCGAAACAGATATAGACAGTATTTGCGCGCTTATAGAAAGCACCAAACCCGGGCTTGTTATAATTGACTCAATACAAACTATGAATTGTGCGGACGTTTCATCATCTGCAGGCAGTGTATCACAAGTAAAAGAATGTACAGCAAGGCTATTAGCTGTTGCTAAAAGCCTTGAAATACCAACGTTTATAGTAGGTCACGTCAATAAAGACGGCGCTATAGCAGGCCCCAAAGTAATGGAACATATTGTAGACACCGTACTTTATTTTGAGGGCGATAAAATGCTGCCATACCGTGTGCTTAGAGCAGTAAAAAATCGTTATGGCTCTACCAATGAAATTGGTATGTTTGATATGACTAATGCCGGTTTGTGTCAAATAGAAAATCCTTCCAAATTATTGCTTGAAGGCAGACCAATTGGTGTAAGCGGTAATTGCGTATCGTGTACTATGGAAGGCTCAAGACCGATTTTATCTGAAATACAAGCACTTGTGGCAAAATCCAGTTTTGCCACACCGCGCAGAGCTGCATCGGGATTTGATTATAATCGTATGAATTTACTGCTTGCAGTATTAGAAAAACGTGCCGGTTATTGCGTAAGCAGCCTAGACGTGTATATTAACATTGTTGGAGGACTACAGCTTGATGATACAGCCTGTGACCTTACAGTGTGTTTGGCCGTAGTTTCAGGGCTTATAGACAAAGCCATATCAGATGATACAATTGCAATAGGTGAAGTAGGACTTGGCGGTGAAGTGCGAAATGTATCCAATTTAGAATATCGTTTAAGAGAAGCACAACGAATGGGATTTACAAAAGCAATTGTACCGAAGCATAGTTTAGCACAGATTAATGCAAAAGATTTTACGAGCTTGCAATTGATAGGTGTATTAGATATTAAACAAGCTATACAAAGTATTTAAAATAAATAAGAAGGAGAAAAAAGCAGGTAATAAGAGCTATAAGATAAAAAGTATAGAAAACACAAGATTAAGCATATTGCCAATATTATTACAAAATCTCTCCCCTGTATTTCGCTAAATTTATATTTAGCGAAATAGCATATGCTTTATTTATGTATTCTCCGTTATTTGTTTTTATCTATTGCTCCTGTTAAAGTTAAAACTAATTTAAATTTAAAGTTAAAACTAAAACCTGCATCAAAGCTTATGAGTACTTATATTGATTCGAGAAATCTTAATTCTCATAATAATTTTGATGATTGCCCACGTATTGTACGCGAGTTTTTATATTATTGCGAAACTATACGTAGCTTATCTCCGCGTACAGTTAACGGCTATTATATTGATTTACGAACGTTTTTCAAATATCTTCTGCAAATGCGTGACTCAAAAAGCGTTACGAATTTTAACGATATAGTTATTAAGGATATCGACCTTGAGTTTATTAAGAATATTACTAAAGCCGATATTTATGAATATATGCATTTCACTATGAGTGAACGCAGCAACTCTCCTGCTACACGCGCTCGTAAATTATCGTCTTTAAAAACATTTTTTAAATATACTTGTACAAGTGCCAATTTAATAAAAGCTAATCCTACAGAAGATATCGGCACACCTACGCTAAAAAAACGATTACCAAAATATCTATCTCTTGAAGAAAGCTTAGAACTGTTAAAAAGTGTAAATTCCGATTTTTACGAACGAGATTATTGCATTTTAACGTTATTTTTAAACTGTGGTATGCGCTTATCGGAACTTATTGGTATCAATTTATCTGACATAAGAGATAAACAAATACGCATTATAGGTAAAGGCGATAAAGAACGCCTTGTGTATTTAAATGATGCTTGTATAAATGCGTTAAGATTGCTTTGCGATGAGCGTGCAAAATTACGAAATTTGGTGGATAAAAACGCATTATTTGTCTCAAAACGAACAGGAAAGCGTTTGTCTGCACGCAGAGTACAGCAAATTGTATATAATTGCCTTGAAGCCGCAGGTCTTCAGGACAAAGGGTATTCTGTGCATAAGCTTAGGCACACAGCCGCTACATTGATGTATCGATTTGGAAATGTGGATATGTTGGCACTTAAAGAAATATTAGGCCACGAACACGTTACTACTACGGAAATATACACTCATATTTCAGAAAAACAATTAGAAGAAGCCGCGGCTTCTTCTCCACTCGCAAAAATAAATTTTGAAAAGCCAAAAGACATTTAAACTGTATTAAGTGCTTAATTTATCATTACTGATGCGAATATTTGAGATAGCATACTTTCTATTATTGATGTAAAAAGTAAAAAAAATGATGTAAATGTAAATGCCTTTACAAACAACTTTGAAGCTATTTGTATGCTATTTGAATTGTTGCTTCCCAACGCTAAGCCAAACAAGGATTTTGACAATATAAAAGCGTGAGCGCAAAGCATTACAAGCAGCACAGTTTGCAATACTTGAGGAAGCCATAACATTAATAAATTAAGCAATGCCCCTTTAATGCCCATTTCATTGTATAAATAACTTGATACACAGCCAATTGTAAATCCTTTTATAAGTGGTAAGACTGCAACAATAGGCATACCTATGCAAGAAAATCCCATTGCAACAGCAATAATATGTAGTATTAATGACGATAAGAACACAAAAGATGTAAGCACTGCAAATGTCTCGCTTTTATGATAATTTAAAAATTCATTTATATAATACATTATAAAATCTTGCTCTTTTACTTGGCAAATATTTACGTATATTGCACCGCAAAGCACACCTAAAAGTGCAATAGTACCCATTATTATAAACAAATAAAACAACTCGCTTTTTTTACAATGCAATCTTGCATTATTTAGATGAAAAAAATTACTCCGCATTTTCACACTTCCCTTTTACCTTTATGGTACAAGCATATGTGATAAATGCGGAGATTATTCTTGTTAATTTAATTTGATAAGCAACTAAGCTCTTTGGCGCGCTCTACGCACGCACTCATTCCGGCTCTGAGACTGTCGGTAAATCCGGTTAATTTAAAAGCATCTAAAGCGGCAATAGTAGTACCTCCTTTTGATGAAACCATTGTTATAAGCTCATTTGGAGTTTTTCCAGAATTTTTAAGCATTTCAGCAGAGCCTTTTAATGTATCACAAAACATATCCAGAGCTTGTTTATAATCAATGCCGCTTTCATCAGCATATTGTGCCACGGTTTGCGCGAATAAATAAATATAAGCCGGAGTGCTGCCATTCACATTTATTACTTCATTAAATTTATTTTCGTTTAGCTCATATACAGTACCAACGCTACTGAAAACCTTTTTTATAAATATAAAATCTTCCGAATTTACAAATTCATTATGACATAACGCTGTAGTACCGCAAGCTAACAAAAGAGGTGTATTTGGCATAGCTCTTATAATCGGCATATCAGTGCCTAAATGTTTGGCAATAGAATTTATTGTTATTCCTGCCGCTATTGTCAAAACGACAGTGCCTTTATTGATATTACCTTTAAGCTCATCAAGTACAGATGTAAAGCTTTGTGGCTTTACACATAAAAATATCATATCTACGTTATTTGCAATTTCAATCTCATTTAAACATAAAGTGAATTCAAACGATTTTGCTTTTTGCATAGCTTCATTATTTACATCAAATACATAAATATCGCTATTGTTAACCAGCTTTGCTTTACTAATGCCTTCGGCAATAGCACCTGCCATATTGCCAAATCCAATAAATCCTATTTTTTTCATATATATTTCCTCCGTATTTGATATTGAAATTAGTTTAACTCACTTTAACTATAATTGCAAGATAAAAAAACTTATTGCAATTGTATGTATATTTGTGCTATTCTAAAGCGTATCAAATTTTGTAAGGAGTTTTAATTTATGTGGTTTATTTTCACTATTATTACCATTATCGCGTGGAGCGGATCTGATTTATTTTCCAAAATAGGCTCAAAAACAACAGATAAAAACAGCCATTGGAAAATGGTAACTGCTGTAGGCTTAGTTATGGGTACGCACGCTATCGTACAGATAATCAGTGGCGTTCCATTTGCATTTTCAGATATAATTACATATTTGCCTGTATCGGCTATGTATATTATTTCAATGCTGTTTGGATATATTGGCTTACGATATATCGAGCTTTCCATATCCTCTCCCATATGTAATTCATCCGGTGCAATTACAGCGTTATTATGCTTTTTTGTTTTAAAACAATCTATGAGCGGTTTGCAATTATTTGCCATTGTATTAATTTGTATTGGGGTAATTTGTTTATCGATGATAGAGCGCAATCAAACAATAACAGAGCTTGACAAAACCGGCACTAAAATACCTCAAAAATATAAAACAGGTATACTTGCCATCATCTTCCCTATTCTTTACTGCCTTATAGACGGTGCGGCAAGCTTTACCGATATTATATTCTTAGACAAATATATCAACGAATTACAAGCAAATATTGCATATGAACTTACATTTTTATTTGTAGGGTTAATAGCTTTATTTTATGTAGTAGTAATTAAAAAAGAAAAGCTCGTTCTCTGGAATGAAAAGCCAAAGCTTGCAGGCGCTTTATGTGAAACAGCAGGACAATTTACTTATATATTCGCAATGGCAGCAAATGGCATAGTAGCTGCACCTGCAATAGCATCATACAGCATTTTTTCCGTTATTTTCTCGCGCATTTTCTTGAAAGAAAAGCTTACTAAAAAGCATTACGCTGTTATAGCATTAGTAGTAATAGGCATAGGTATATTAGGTATAGAATAAACTGTAATTAATATTTATGCTTTGCTTTTACTTTTAAAGATATTCCCATATATCCGCCTATAGCACCGGAGCAGCACAATGCTATAAATTTAAGCGTAGCAAGACCGGTAAAGCTGCTATCTCCTTTTGCTATTGCTATAATGCACAATATGATAAATACAAATATACCAAGTATAAAGCCATATATTAATCCTTTTTCACCTCTTAATGCGGCAAAAAGCATTGCAGCCACTAATACCGAAATACATACTGATATTGTGGCAAATGGTACGGACAAATATAAAGGTATATCCACTGTACATATAAGCTTTGCAAATAAGCACAATAAAATCACTGACAAAACAAGCACACACAGCAATGATATAAGCAGATGAATAATAAAATTGAGGCAATTGCTTTTTGAAAACTGATTTTTTATAGACATAATAAAAACACCCCCACACTTACTAATAAATAGTATGCGTAGGGGTGTTTTGTTTAGTACTTAAAGGTGAATTACTTCTTTTCTTCAGTAGAAGAGGCGGCTGCATCCAAATTAAGCTTTTCTACGTCTTGAATTGCCCATCTCTTGAAACGCAACTTTACTCTGTCTGTACCTGTTTCAAGTACAAAAGTATCTTCTTTTATGCTTGCTACACGGCCAACAATACCGCCAATTGTAGTTACTCCGTCACCTACTTCAATGGCATTACGCATCTCTGTAGCGGCTTTTTCTTTTTTCTTTTGTGGACGAATCATAATAAAATACATTGCCACAAATACAAGAAGAATTGGAGACATACTTAAAAGCATAGCGCCTATGCCGCCGGCCTGGCTAGGATCTGCCGGAGCTGCTGCTAAAAACGAATAAAACATATTATTTTCCTCCTAAAATTGTTACTTACTTAGTATAACGAAAAAATTTAGATTTTGCAAGCAATTTTTAAATTGTTAAAAGCTTGTTCAAATTCTTGTGTCGAGAAGCTCTGAATATTTATCGTGAAATTCATTGAAATTGCCCATATCAAGTGCGTTTCGTATCTTTTGCATAAGTTCATTGTAAAAGTGCAAATTGTGTATTACAGCAAGACGCATTCCAAGTATTTCATCTGCTTTAATAAGATGACGTAGATATGCACGTGAAAAGCTACGGCAGCACTCACAATCACAAGTATCATCTATCGGTGATTCATCTAGCTCGTATTTGGCATTTTTAATATTAATAATGCCATTCCACGTAAACAAATGTCCGTGACGGGCATTACGGCTTGGCATTACGCAATCAAATAAATCTACTCCTCGATATACAGCTTCAATAATATTTCCCGGAGTGCCTACTCCCATAAGATAACGTATTTTTTCTTTTGGCATATACTCTTCTACAGCAGTAATTGTCTCATACATCTGTTCTTTTGGCTCCCCCACTGCTAGTCCGCCTATTGCATAGCCGTCCAGCTCTAAATCTGCAATTGCTTTCATATGTTCTATGCGCAGCTCGTTATAACAGCACCCTTGGTTAATGCCAAATAAAAGTTGATTTTTATTAATTGTATTATCTAATGAATTTAGATGTTGCATTTCTCGTTTGCAGCGTTCCAGCCATCTTGTAGTGCG
The DNA here is from genome assembly GCA_036641735.1 of Oscillospiraceae bacterium. Lineage (GTDB taxonomy): Bacteria > Bacillota > Clostridia > Oscillospirales > Ruminococcaceae > JAGPHI01. Next base: position 7,554 of record JAVWEG010000055.1, on the reverse strand, counting down.
CTCGCACGAACGACGCGCATAACTAAGCTCTGATGGGTTTTCCATACATTCATCAAATGCCATTGCTATGGTAGAGCCTAAATGCGATTGTATCTGCATACTTTCTTCAGGCCCCATAAATATGCGATGTCCATCTAAATGCGAGCTAAATTCTACACCTTGTTCCGTAATTTTGCGTAATTTAGATAAGCTGAATACTTGAAACCCACCGCTATCTGTGAGTATTGGCCCTTCCCAGCGTGTAAATTTGTGTAAGCCACCAAGCTTGTAAATATTTTCATCTCCCGGACGTAAATGCAAATGATATGTGTTGCACAGCATTACTTGGCACACATTTTCTTTTAAATCGAATGCAGACAGTCCGCCCTTTATAGCTCCTGCAGTAGCTACATTCATAAAAGCCGGTGTCTCGAATGAGCCGTGTACAGTATCAAAGTGTCCTCTGCGCGCAGCACCTTCGTTTTTAATTAATTTATACATTTCTCACCTCTATAATATCAGCATCGCATCACCGAAGCTGAAAAATCTGTATTTTTCGTTTACTGCATTTTTATATGCGGCCATAGTTTTATCATAGCCATAAAAAGCAGACACCAGCATTATTAATGTACTTTCAGGTAAATGAAAATTAGTGATAAGACCGTCCATTATTTTAAAATTGTATCCCGGATAAATAAAAATATCGGTATCTCCGCTACACGCACGCATTTCTCCATATTTACTGCCAACGGCTTCCATTGTGCGGCAGCTTGTAGTACCTACTGCTATTACTCTATGTCCCAATGCCTTTGTATCACGTATCAATTGAGCTGCTTCTTCACTTACACTATACCACTCACTGTGCATTTTATGGTCTAAAATATCATTTTCTTTTACAGGACGAAAAGTGCCAAGTCCTACGTGCAAAGTAAGCTGTGCTATTTTTATTCCTTTGGCTTTTAGCTTGTCTAACAAATCGGGCGTAAAATGCAAGCCAGCCGTAGGCGCTGCCGCAGAGCCAATCTCTCTTGCATACACAGTTTGATATTGCGTATTATCATCAAGCTGCTTTAATATGTATGGAGGTAACGGCATTTTACCAAACTCATCAAGCTTTTCATACAATGTTTCGGTGTTAAAGAAAAATTCAGCTTCTTTATTTCCGTCTTCAGCAGTAGATAATATTTTGGCAGTCAAGGTACCGTCACCAAATTTCACTATTGTGCCTGCTTGCATACGTTTACCGGGCTTTGCCAAGCACTCCCATACATTGCCTCTGATTTGTCTTAAAAGCAATAGTTCGCATACGGCTCCGGTAGGCTCTTTGTGTCCTATAAGACGTGCTGGCAGCACTTTGGAATTGTTTACTACAAGAAGGTCGCCTTCTTGTAGTAAACTTGGCAATTCATTGAAAATCTTGTGTTCAATTTCATCTGTGTTTTTATTGAGACACAGCAGTCTTGCTGCATCTCTTGGGCTGCACGGTTCTTGTGCAATAAGCTCTTTGGGTAAATCGTAAAAAAAATCATTTTTAAGCATTTTTTGCCTTTCTTTCATTGACATTAAGCTCCTACAATGGTATATTAACAAAATAGTATTAAGAATTTTATATTCTGTTTTCAGCTTGTATATATTAAATTATATTGCATTGTATGGCGGTTTACAAGTCGCTTTTATATTTTACTACAAAGGCAACAAAAATACCATTAAAACATACAATAATAGTATTAAGATGTGGGAAAGGGTTGTTTATTATGAAGGAATTTAATGTAGGTGTCGTTGGCGCGACAGGTATGGTAGGGCAGCGTTTTGTTTCGTTGCTTGAAAATCATCCGTGGTTTCATCTTGTGGCAGTGGCTGCTTCGCCGCGTTCGGCAGGCAAAAGCTATGCAGAAGCTGTAGGCAATCGTTGGGCTATGCCATCTCCAATGCCAAACGAAGCTAAAAATCTTATTGTTATGGATGCTTCTGATGTAAAAGCAGTAGCAGATAAAGTGGATTTTGTATTTTGCGCAGTTGATATGAAAAAAGATGAAATAAAAGCGCTTGAAGAAGCATATGCTAAAGCAGAATGTCCTGTAATATCTAATAATAGTGCTAATCGATTTACACCTGATGTACCGATGGTAGTGCCTGAAATTAACGCAGAGCATATTGATATTATTCCTGCGCAGCGTCGTAGGCTTGGTACAAAGCGCGGATTTATCGCAGTGAAATCTAACTGTTCCTTGCAAAGTTATGTGCCGGCATTACACCCTTTAATGTCAGATTTCGGTGTATCTAAGTGTTTGGTTTGCACTTATCAAGCTATTTCCGGTGCAGGTAAAACTTTTGAAACTTGGCCTGAAATGATAGATAACTGTATTCCATATATTGGTGGAGAAGAAGAAAAAAGTGAACAAGAGCCACTAAAATTGTGGGGTACAATTAAAGACAATACAATAGTACCTGCAACAAAGCCTTCTATTACAGCGCAATGCTTGCGCGTAGCTTGCTCTGATGGACATATGGCGGCAGTGTTTGTCAGCTTTGATAAAAAGCCAAGCATTGACGAAATAAAAGCTAAATGGGCAGAATTTAAGGGTGCAGCACAAGAGCTGGAGCTGCCAAGTGCGCCAAAGCAATTTTTGCATTACTTTGAAGAAGATAATCGTCCGCAAACTAAACTGGACAGAAACCTTGAAAATGGTATGGCAGTTAGCATTGGACGATTACGTGAGGATACACAATACGATTATAAATTTGTTTGCTTATCACATAATACTTTACGTGGCGCAGCAGGAGGCGGTGTATTGCTTGCAGAGCTTTTGGCCGCTAAGGGCTATCTTGACTAAGGAGAGATTATATTGAAAAAAACAGTTTTTAAAGGCGCAGGGGTTGCTGTTATAACACCAATGCTCCCAGATGGAGCGCCCAATTATTCCGAAATGGAAAAAATATTGGAATTTCAGATTGCTAATCATACAGATAGCATTATCGTTTGCGGTACTACAGGCGAAGCATCGGCAATGAATGATGATGAACATCTTGAAGTAATAGATTTTGTGGTGAAAAAAGTTCGTCACAGAATACCTGTGATAGCCGGTGTTGGCTCCAATGATACAAGACACGCACTAAATCTATCCAAAGAGGCAGCTAAGCGCGGAGCTGATGCACTTTTACACGTTACCCCATATTACAATAAAACAAGCCAAGCCGGACTTATTCGTCATTTTACGGCCATAGCAAGCTGCGTGGACTTACCTATAATTTTATACAATGTCCCCTCTCGTACTGGAATGACTATTCAGCCTGAAACTTATCTTGAGCTTAGCCGTGTACCTAATATTGTAGCTACTAAAGAAGCCAGTGGCAATTTTAGCGCTATTGCAAAAATAATGGCATTGTGCGGCGATGAATTGGATGTATATTCCGGTAACGATGACCAAATTGTACCTTTGCTTGCGCTTGGTGCAAAAGGTGTTATTTCAGTTTTGTCTAATATTTGTCCGCAAGAAACGCATAATATTTGTGAGCTTTTCTTTAATGGTAATGTCAACGAAAGTAGACAATTGCAGCTAAAACTTATGGGTATTATTGATGCTTTATTCTGCGATGTTAACCCTATTCCTGTAAAAGAAGCAATGAATATAATGGGATATGCAGCAGGTGTGTGCAGGATGCCACTCGCAGAAATGTCGGATACAAACAAGCAAAAATTATTTACTCAAATGCAAGCACTTGGTCTTGCCAAATAAGGAGAAAAAATGATACGCATTATTATTCAAGGAATAAACGGACGTATGGGTAAAGCCCTTTCCAGCCTTATTTCTCTTCGCGATGACTGTAAAGTAGTGGCAGGTATAGATGTAAAACAATATGAAAATGATATTCCCGTTTTTTCAAGCCTTAAAGACGTAAATATAAAGGCTGATGTATTAATAGATTTTTCTTGCCCTGACGCATCTATGCTTTCGCTTGAATATTGCAACAAAATATCTTTGCCAATGGTAATATGCACTACAGGATTTAATGTGGAGCAGGAAGAAAAAATAAAGTCTGCCGCACAAAATATTGCAATATTTAAAAGTGCAAATATGTCGTTAGGTGTCAACCTTTTGATAGAACTGGCACAAAAAGCAAGTACTGTTTTAGGAATTGATTATGATATAGAAATAATAGAAAAACACCATAATAATAAAGTAGATGCCCCTAGCGGCACAGCTTTAATGTTGGCAGACTCAATAAATAACGTAAACGACAATAAATATCACTATGTGTATGATAGACAATCTGTGAGAGCTAAACGCGATAATAAAGAAATTGGTATTCATTCTATTCGCGCAGGAAATATCGTAGGTGAACACGATATTTTGTTTGCCGGACAAAACGAAACTATTACGTTATCACACAGTGCTTCTTCACGCGAAGTTTTTGCAAGCGGCGCTGTAAGCGCTGCACTGTTTTTATCTCCACAAAAAGCAGGATTGTATACAATGAAAGATTTAATGCTATGAAAATTTGTAATATTTGTTTATCACTATGCTTAATGTCATTAAGCGTAATATTATTAAACAGTTGCTCAAAAACTATTGACGAAAGTTCGCTTCCCAAAATTGTTGATGCAGCGGCTTCTGTAAGTGTACCAAGCATAGAAATAAAGCCCGAAGTAAAAGTAGAACCTAAAAAAGTACGCTTTTCTGCCACAGGTGATAATCTTATCCACGATGGCATTTATAAACAAGCGGCAGCAAGAGCTAATAACCTCGGATATGATTTTATTCCATTATATGCTCATATGCAAGATTTTTATAAGCAATTTGATGTGAATTGGATAAATCAAGAAACATTAATTACAGATGAATTTGAACCATCATCATATCCTTGCTTTTGCACACCTGAAGCTCTTGGTAATGCTGCATATGATTTAGGATTCAGGGTTTTTTCTACATCTAATAATCACAGCTATGATAAAGGTGCAAAAGGAATTGATGCCACATTACGATATTGGGATAAAATGCCGAACGATACTATAAATACAGGCTTTTTCAGTGAAGAAACTCTGCTTGATATTCCTATGCACGAAGTAAACGGTATTAAAATAGCGTACCTTGCCTATACACAACATACTAATGGCATACACGAGCCTCAAGGTGCAAACGCTCGTGTTATACTTACAGATGAAACAGAAATTATAAAAGCACAAATAGAGAAAGCAAATGAAATTGCAGATTTTGTAATCGTAGGTGTGCATTGGGGTAACGAAGGCAGCCACAATATAACTGATGGGCAAAAACAGCTTGGGCAAATTATCGCAGATTATGGTGCAGATGCTATAATTGGTACACATCCGCACGTAATACAGCCTTTAGAATTTATAAAATCCGCAGATAATAGAAGTATACCTATTGCTTATTCTCTCGGGAATTTTGTTTCTGCGCAATCAGCAGCCGATAACCTTATCGGCTTAATATGCAGCTTTGATATAATCGAGAATACTAACGGTGATTTTGAAGCTCAAAATTTAGCCGCTACACCTATAGTTACACATTATAATAAAAATTTTCGTAATATTAGTGTATATCTGTATTCGGACTACACAGATGAACTTGCCGATATTCACGGAGTACGTGAACGTATGCCTGACTTTAGCAAGAATTATATAAATAAAGTTATAAATAATACCATAAATCCGGATTTTATAAAATTTGAATAAGGAGATTATTTTAATGTATGGAGTAAATAAAATAAGCAGCGAACAAGATGTAATGCTAATAAGCTTTACAGATACAGATAGCAAAAAGTTATCTTTATCCGCGGCATTATTACTGTTTGCGCGCAATGATATAGTAGTAGATATGATTTGCCAATCTGCACCACGCGGTGGTTTATTAGACTACAGCTTTACAACCGAATACAAATATTTTGACAAAGTTTTAAAAACTGTTGCTTCTTATAAAAATAGCGCTCCCCTGTTTAGCAGTGGATACAGCAAAATAAATTTATTTGGCGAAGAAATGGTAAATACTTGTGGTGTAGCCGCGCGCGCTTTAGAAACTTTGGAAAAATCAAATATCGAAATATTTATGATAACAACCTCTGACCTTGATATATCATTGCTACTGCGTGATGAAGATGAAGACACTGCATTAAAAGCACTTAGCAAAGCTTTTGTTTTATTATAATACATACTGATACGCTATAAGAAACAAACGCGAGGATAAGCACTTTAACCAGTGCTTATCCTCGCGTTTGTTTTGTTTATAAAATGCTTACTTTATGATAAATCTTTTTGCCTTTTTTTATTATTGCGCCATTTTTAAGCTTATCTAATGCAATTGTAGCCGCTGCATCATCTATTTTATCTCCGTCAACAGAAATGCCTCCCTGCACCACAAGACGTCTTGCTTCGCCCTTACTAGCAGCCAATCCTGCTTCTACTAAAACATCTAGTATTGCAGCTTTCCCGTCTGCAACAATATCAGCATTTAGCACTGTAGACGGCATATGCTCTGCATCCATATCACCACTAAATAAATTTTTTGCGGTAGACAATGCTTTTTCGGCATCTTCTGTGCTATGCACAAGGCTTGTCAGCTCAAATGCCAAACGTTCTTTTGCTGCATTTATAGAAGCGCCGCTTGTCATATCAATATTTTCAATTTCTTCAAGAGGTATATCTGTTAACAGCTTTAAGCAGTTTTGCACTTCAGCATCATCTATATTTCTCCAATACTGGAAAAACTCATATGGTGAAGTTTTTTCAGGATCAAGCCATACAGCACCCTTTTCCGTTTTGCCCATTTTTTTGCCTTCTTTTGTTGTAAGAAGTGTAAAGGTAAGCCCATATACATCTGCTGAATCACAGCGGCGATTAAGCTCAACACCGCCGATAATATTGCTCCATTGGTCATTACCGCCAAATTCCATTTTGCAGTTATACTCTCTGCGCAAACGCAAAAAATCATAGCTTTGCATTAACATATAGTTAAACTCAATAAATGACAATCCTTTTTCCAAGCGCGACTTAAAGCACTCTGCCGCAAGCATTTTGTTTACTGAAAAATGCACACCAATCTCACGCAAAAAATCAAGATAATTTAGCTTTAATAGCCAATCAGCATTGTTTACCATCAATGCTTTACCATCGCTAAAATCAATAAATTTGCTCATTTGACGTTTAAATTCATCTGCATTATGTTGTATTTCTTCTTGCGTAAGCATTTTACGCATATCTGTTTTTCCGGTAGGGTCACCTACCATTGTAGTGCCTCCGCCAAGCAAAATAATAGGCCTATGCCCTGCTTTTTGCATATGACGCATAATAATAAGCTGCATAAAATGCCCTACGTGTAGGCTGTCGGCTGTAGGATCAAACCCTGTATAAAAAGTAACCTTTTCTTTACTGAGTAAATCCCTTATTGCATCCTCATCTGTAGCTTGTGCCACAAGTCCTCTCGACTTAAACATATCAAATACATTTTGTTCCATTGCTATTCCTCCCATTTTGCGGCAAAGGGTATAATAAAGCCCTCTGCCAAAATAAATTTTGGCAGAGGGCGAAAATCCGCGGTACCACCTCTGTTTATCTATTGC
>JAVWEG010000054.1:0-14753 GCA_036641735.1 Oscillospiraceae bacterium | reverse complement strand
CCGTTATATCACTGGCATATGTAAAACACATTAAATCTCCTGTAAGTGGATCGGCTAAAAGATGAGTGGTACTTTCATTCCAAAATATTTTTCCATCACTATTAATTGTTCTGTATTCACACATTAGCTCTGTAAGCCCATTTTCAAACGCATTTAACAATTTTTCTCTTTGAGCAATTTTAAGGAAAACTTTTTTGTCTTCAGGCATCACTATTTCTTCAGACAATCGAATCATTTGTGCAGAATATGATACCCATTCATTGTTATTCAAGCCATATGAAGACGAATCCAATTTACGAAACAAATCCTTGCTTAAATCAATTTCATATACTCTGCGTGAATCAGCAAGCATTGCAAATCTATATTTTTCTTCTTGTAAATACTGCATTTGAGCTAAAACTCGTATTGTTATATCTTCTACCGTACCAATAGCTCTTACCGGCAAATTATTGTCATCAAAAACATTGGTGAGATAAATTTGATACCAGTGGTCTTCATCTTTAAATCGCGATTTAACTTCACCTGATACTTCTTTTTCACCTTCTTTTATTCGATCTATCATACTTTTAAAAGTACCTACAGTTTCTTCTGTTAATAATTGTTTCGCAATTAAATAATCAGGACTAATCTGTGCGCATCGCAGACCAAATGGTAAAGTTTCAGTATTTTCAAAACTTATTTTATCTGATTTCATATCATAAGTAAACACTGTTCCGGATACGTGCGAAAAAGCTACGTTCAACATTTCATTAGTAATGCCAAGTTCCCTATTGGTTTCTATTATTTTTCTGCTTGTTAACCTTCCTACATATATGATAGCTGACATTAATATCGCTAACAATACGACAACTGTAATCATCAAAACCGCCGTGAGCTTTATTACAGAGCTTGTGAAATCCGTGATAATTGCACGTGGAATTACTTGAAACAGATACCAATGATTCATACCAATTGGTGTATATATTCCGCGCTGCTTTACATTGTCTAATTCAAAATCAATCGAGTTACATTTACTGTCTTTTACATCAGCTTTAAACTTATCAATTGAATCACTTTCGTCGATGTTTGCAGAGCTGAAATATTTCCACCAATCATTTTCATTTTGCATTACAGTATCATTGTTTTGCGAGTCAAAGATAAATCTGCCTTCTTTGTTAAAAACATTTGTGTAACCATTACCCCCAAATGTATTTAAGTTTATTAACTCCATAATGCTTTCCAGTTTGCACACACCATGAATAGTACCGATTATTTTGCCTTCGCGTATTATAGGCATATAAATTATCAGTACTTGCTCATTATCATCTTGCACATATTTGCTGGATACTGTATCAGAAATGCCACTTTCACCGTTCATTGCAGTGAGAAAAAAATCTTGATTGCTAATATTTATCACATTGTCTGGTGTAAAAAAACTTTCACCATTAGGCTTAGTTACACGTATTACTTCTAAATCACTTTTTTCGGTTATTTCTTTTATCAGCGCTAAAGTTTGAACAGAATGTATATCATTGTCGCCGCGGCTTACACTTATTGCAAGCGAAGATATTAGGCTTTGCTGTTTATTAAGCTTAATATTAATAGTCGAAGCCGTCTGTTGTGCGATTTCATACAATTGCCGTTTACTAACATTATGTATACTTTTATTTACCGTGGTGATAAATACAGCAAATACAAGGATAAGTCCAATAAAGGTAAAACAAATCGCGCTTAATAAAACCTTTCGCGGTTTTTTACCAGTTACTGAAGCTAAGTCCGACATTACTTCATCTCCTGTGTGTATTTTAGAATGGATTATATTCCGGAATTTACAAAAGCCTCAAAAGCTTTATATGTCATATAAACATCGGATTTTGCTACCAGCTCAAATGGAGCGTGCATAGAAAGCATCGGTACTCCGATATCCACTACATCTATATCGTGATTAGCGATATATTTAGCCACTGTTCCGCCACCGCCCAAATCCACTTTTCCAAGCTCACCTGTTTGCCAAGATACATTTGCATTATCCAGCATATTGGTAACATATCCCATCATTTCTGCCGTGGCATCATTTGTATCACTTTTGCCTCTTGCTCCTGTATACTTAGTAATTACAACACCTTTATTGATATATGCTGCATTGTTTTTTTCAAGTACATCTTGAAATGTAGGATCAAAAGCTGCATTTACATCTGCCGAAAGACATTTTGTGTGTTGTAACAAATCTTTAAGATTTACGCCTTGCATATCTGCGAGCTGACCTAAAAAGTGGAAGACATATTCGCTATTTAATCCTGTTGCTCCATCAGAGCCTACTTCTTCCTTATCTGTAAGTACACATACAGTTGTAAAGGCAGGTTGCTTTACAGATATTTCCGCTTGTAAAGCAGTGTATGCGCACACTCTGTCATCGTGGCCATATGAGCCTATCAAGCTGCGGTCAAATCCAACGTCAGATGCCTTAAATGCGGGTACTGCTTCTATTTCGGCACGTGTAAAATCACGCTCAGTAATGCCATATTTTTCGTTTAGTATCTGCATTGTATATAGTTTTACACGCTCTTTCACTTCTTTATCGGCAAAAGGCAAAGAGCCGACTATTATATTAAGCTCCTCGCCTTTTAACCCCTCGTTAAGCAAGCGCTTACTTTGCTCTTGAGCCAAATGCGGCAATAAATCTGTAACGCAAAATACAGGCTCGCCTTCTTTTTCACCAATATTAATTGTAACTTTTTCGCCGTTGTTTTTTATTACAACACCGTGTATTGATAATGGCGTTGCCCCCCACTGATATTTACGCAATCCGCCATAATAATGTGTTTTAAATAAAGCAATATTATTATCTTCATATAAAGGATTTGGCTTTAAATCAAGACGTGGTGAATCTATATGCGCTATCATCATACGCGCACCCATATTTAACGGATTGCTGCCTATTGTGGCACACAACACAGCTTTGTGTCTGTTAATATAATAAATTTTGTCACCGGCATTATATTTAGCTCCTACTACAAAAGCCTTGTATCCTGATTTTATAAGACGGTTTTCTATTTCTGTGGCAGCTTCTCTTTCTGTTTTTGCGGCATTTAAAAAGGATTTGTAGTCTTCACAAAATATTTGTGCTTTGTTATTAACATCATTATCTACATCCATTAAAAGAGGCTGTTTATATAGCAGCTCGTCCTCTAATTTTTGCCCAATAGTTTTTTCTTTGTCCATTTTAATTAATCTCCTTTATGTTCATTGTATAATTTAGTATATTTAGAATAATTTTTATTTATTTTATACACATATAAATTCATCTGTTCAAACGGGAATTTTATAAGCGTTTTTTTATCTGTGCTGTATTTATCATCACACAATAGCTTATCTACTGTTCCCCATCCACTATGATAAGCAGCCGCCGCAGTAGATACATCGTAGTTATATTTTTCAAGTGATTTAGCTATATAATAAGCGCCAAATCTTATATTGATTTCGAATTTATACATATCATCAAACGTTAAATCTTCATCGCGTGCGATTTTAGACTTTATCCAAGCAAATGTTTCATCTGTTATTTGCAATAAGCCTCTTGCACCGACATTTGATTGTGCATTAGGATTAAATCCGCTTTCGGTACGAATAAACGCATATAATAAATATTTATCTATACTATATTCAAGTGCATATTTTTCTACTTGCTCTTGATATTTTATCGGATGACTTACTTTATCAATGTATATACTTGCAAAATAATAGCCAATAGCAGCCAAAGCAAATAATACAAGCAACAGTAAAACAACAAATCGTTTTTTTTTATTTTTTATCATTTATCACCTTATTTAAAAGTTTTAATATCAGCTTTGCTTGAATTATAAGCTGCTCTTTATTTCCTTTATTTTCTATAATATAATCGGCTTTTGATTTCAATTCCTCTGTTGATTTTTGTACGGCTAATCTATTCTCAGCTGCTTGCCTTGATATTCCATCACGTAAAACAATACGTGATATGCAATCAGACTGTCTAGCTGTTACCACAATGAATTTATCACAATATTTTTCAAAAAGCTCACCTATAATTACCGCGCCATCTACAAATACAATGGAATTTTTGCAATTTTCCGTTAAATTTAAAATGCGCGCTATAATTGCAGGATGTGTGATATTAGTAAGCTTTTCAGCTTCGTCTTTTTCTAAAAAAGCTTTTGCAGCAAGTGCATTTGGAATTATTTTGCCATTTTCATCTAAAATATCACTTCCAAAAGCCTCGGATAATTTATTGATTACATCTTCATTTTCCGATAATATCTGTTTCGATATTTTATCACAATCTATAACTTTATAGCCGCAATTTGCATAATATTGTGATACCTCAGATTTGCCGCACCCCGACCTACCCGTTACCGCAACAAGCATTACTATACCTCCACAATATTAAATGCAGCAGCTCTTATCATTCTATTATACACAGCCATTGCTTCTCCGCTTTCTTGTGGGCAGCGTGCATACACTATTTCCGCACCGTTTTCATCCAGCTCACGCAACGCTTTAAATATACGCTGTGCTTGCTCAGTAGCATTTGCTTCACGTCCATAAGTTATGCACGGGATTTCAGATAATGCTTGTTCGCCTTCAAAGCACAGCCTATAAGTATTTGGCTCATTATGAGAAGAAATATATTTATAATAGGCTTCTTTACTTCCTTTTATAAGTATAATATTTGCTTTTGGTGCATAATGTTTATACTTCATTCCGGGAGAAGGTGTAGCCTCGCCTTTTGCTAATTTATGCAGAACTGCATCTGAAACAAGTATTTGCTTTCCCAGTATTTTTTCCAGTTGTTCTTTGGTAATATGCCCGGGACGCAGCAAAATAGGCTTGCCTACCAACGAAATTACTGTAGATTCCACACCTACCTCGCAGTCACCACCGTCAAGAATTAATGGTATTTTACCATTCATATCGTCATAAACATATTTTGCAGTGGTAGGGCTTGGGCTTCCGGATATATTAGCCGATGGTGCGGCAAGCGGCACTTTGCACTCATTTATAAGCGCAAGAGCTACGGTATGGCTTGGCATACGCACTGCGGCTGTGTTAAGCCCTGCGCAAACTTCATCTGCTATAGATGTACTGCGCGGCAATACCATTGTAAGAGGTCCCGGCCAAAAAGCATTAGCCAGCATATACGCTTCATCAGGTATATTTTGCGCTACCATATTAAGCATATTCATAGAAGAAATATGTGATATTAATGGATTATCTTGTGGTCTGCCTTTTGCTTTAAAAATCTTGGCTACAGCATTACTATCCAGTGAACTTGCAGCTAAACCATATACTGTTTCTGTGGGCATACCAATTATTTCGCCATTTAATATTAATGAAGCAGCGATTTTTATTGCTTGCTCATCTGCCTTTAGCACCTTAGTTTCCACGCTATTCCTCCGAAGCTGCCTTTAATTTTTCGGCTTGGTCAGCCGTAATAAGTGCATCTATTATTTCGTCCAAATCACCGTCTAAAACGCTTTCAAGCCTGTAAAGAGTTAATCCTATACGATGATCTGTAAGACGTCCTTGCGGATAATTGTACGTGCGTATTCGTTCACTTCGATCACCCGTACCTACTTGTCCTTTGCGCTCTGCGGCTATTTTACTGTCGTGTTCTGCCTGCTTTTCAGCAAACAAGCGGCTGCGCAATACCTTTAAAGCTTTATCTTTGTTTTTATATTGGCTGCGTTCGTCCTGACATTCCACTACCATTCCGGTAGGTAAATACGTAACACGTATAGCGGACGAAGTTTTATTAATATGCTGTCCGCCGGCTCCCGATGAACGGAAAGTATCTATTTTAAGGTCTGTAGGATTTATTTCAAGTTCTACTTCCTCTGCCTCAGGCATTACTGCTACAGTAACTGTCGACGTATGCACACGACCTTGCGTTTCTGTTTCAGGCACGCGCTGTACGCGATGTACACCACTTTCAAATTTAAATCGGCTGTATGCTCCGTCTCCGTCTATAGAAAAGCTTACTTCTTTCATTCCGCCTATTTCAGTTTCATTTGCATTTATAAGCTCTACGGTAAAACCTTTTGTTTGTGCGTACATCGTGTACATTCGATATAGGCTATGTGCAAATAATGCAGCTTCCTCGCCACCCGCACCGCCACGTATTTCCACTATTACGCTTCTGTCGTCGTTTTCATCTCTTGGCAGTAATAATATTTTTAGCTGTTCTGAAGTTTCTTGCATTTTATCTTTATTTATATCGTATTCGTTCTGTGCTAATTCTTTTAATTCCGCGTCAAGCCCACCCTCTGATAAAAGCTCTTTTGCTTCATTAAAAGCGTTGCTTGCAGATATATATTCATCGTAAGTTTCAGCTATCGGTGTTAAGTTTTTATAATCCTTCATTAATGAGCGATATAATTCATTGTTGCTTATTATTGAAGGATCTTGTAATTGATTGCTTATTTCATCATATCTATTGCGTACTGCTTGTAATTTATCCAGCATTTTTTAACTCCTAATAATTTTAATATAAAAAATAAAAACTTATCTTTGCTATAATGGAAGTGCTTCTCGCACAATTTTTTTAATGTTTTTTTCGATTTTATTACGTGCCACCATTACTTCGTGTCCGCAGCCACAACATTTAATGCGAAAATCCATTCCCACTCGCAGTACCGCAAAATTGTTACTGCCACAGGGATGTGGTTTTTTGGTAATTATAATATCTCCAATTTGTACGTCCATTTTACAGCTCCACTCGAGTATTTATAAAGTATTAACTATAATATTATATAACAAAACTAGCCTGATAGCAAATATTTTTGCCTTTAGTTTCATATATTTATAGTATTAAGAATTAAGGACGGTATTTAAAATGGAGTTTTACGTAGAAGGATTGCAAAAATACAATAATAATTTTACAAAATCAAGTATTCACAATGCTCTTATTAGCGGAGAAATAATGGAAAGCCGTGCGCTTACGTTTGATAAAGAAAAGCAACTTAGATTTTCATTAGGTGAATATGAAGGATATATGCCTTATGAGGAATGTGCAGACGGTGTGCGCGAAGGAGAAATTCGTGACATTGCCCTTATTACCAGAGTTGGACGCAGTATATGCTTTGTGGTAACCGAAATAGATGAAACCAGTATTCCAAAACGTGCCATTTTGTCAAGAGCAATTGCGCAAAAACGCTGTAAAGAAGAATATTTAAATTCATTATCATTTGGTGATATTATTCCCTGCCGAGTTACACATATAGAGCAGTTTGGTGCATTTTGCGATATAGGTTGCGGTATATCCGCATTAATTCCAATAGATTGTCTATCTGTATCACGCATACAATCACCTTTTGACAGAGTGAAAGTTTATCAGAATTTAAATTGCGTAATTAAAAACCGTGATGAGCGCGGTCGTTATACTTTATCGTTAAAAGAATTGCTTGGTACTTGGCAAGAAAACGCAGCACGATTTGCTGTAGGCGATACAATAGTAGGTATTGTCCGCGGTGTGGAAAGCTATGGCGTTTTTGTTGAGCTTGCGCCAAATCTTGCAGGTCTTGCAGAACAAGATTTATCATTAAAGCAAGGTCAACTTGTAAGCGTATACATAAAAAGTATTTCAAATGAAAAAATGAAAATCAAACTTGTGATTTTACATTTATGCGAAAATAATGATTTTATGTTTCCTATAGAATATTATATTAAAGAAAAACATATAGACGATTGGACTTACTCTATGCCAAACGCTCATCGTATAATAGAAGAACATTTTTAATTTCATATATAGCATTATCCTATGATAAAAAGTTTTAACAGCTTTACAAATTTGCATTTTGGCTGTATGATTGTATTATAGCAAATTGACATATTATTGTCCTTGTACACAACCTTTTGTTAAGTTGCATACAGCAAAGACGAGGGTTTTGAGTATGGCAATCAAAAGTAAAATTGCTGTAATAAATAAAAGGAGCGTGATGTAATGGCTGATGCCTTTACAGGTAATGTGAAGCTTGGCGGACTTAATTCATCTTCACAAATACGAATTTTGCTTTGCTATTTAATAAAGGTTACGGCTTCTCCTTTATCTAAAAGTGAGATAGAAACGGCAGTGCTTAGCGAAGAGCTTGTAAATTACTTTGAGCTTGAGGATGCTCTCGGAGATCTCGAAACTCAAAAGCTTGCCACAGTAACTGATGGCAGATATGTTTTAACTGCCAAAGGCGATGAAATTGCGCGTACTCTTAAAAGTGACCTGCCCACTTCGGTAAGTGAATGTGCCGTGCGTGCTGCAATTGAAGCACAACAATTTGCACGCAAAGAAAGCCAGCATAAAGCAAGTATTGAAACTCTTGAAAGCGGATATATGGTTCATTGTTATATAGAAGACTTGCATAGTAAAATATTTGATTTTTCTTTGTATATGCCGGATTTAGATACGGCAAAAGCCGCCAAACTAAAATTTATTAATAACGGAGATGATATTTATCGTCTTATGCTCGCCGGACTTACAGGTAATAAATCTTTTGTATCCGAGCTATTAAAATAATTAAATTAACGCATCTCTCTTGAAAATGGCTTTCAGTCAAATTCAAAAGAGATGCGTTTTTTAAATATCATCTTGATTTATTGCACATTATTTTCCTTGCGTACCGCCTTCAACAACGCCTTTTGTAGTGAATACATTTGTTATTGTCTTGAAAAATATTTTTACATCTAAAGCAAAGGAAATATTTTTCGCATAATAGCCGTCAAACTCAGCTTTTATAGGTATGGGCAGTTCATCTCTGCCATTAATTTGTGCATATCCAGTAAGCCCCGGCACTAATGAATTTGCATCGTATTTATCTCGTTCTGCAATTAAATCATCTTGATTCCATAATGCAGGTCGCGGACCTATTACGCTCATTTGTCCTAATAATATATTGAAAATTTGCGGCAATTCATCTAAACTGGTTTTTCTCAAAAATTTGCCGCATTTCGTAATATACATTTCGGGATTTTGCAAAAGATGTGTAGGCACATCTTTTGGAGTGTCACAATACATTGTGCGAAATTTTAATATATTAAAAAAGCTTTTGCCTTTTCCTACGCGCTTTTGCTTAAAAAAGCAAGGTCCCTTAGAGCTTAGTTTCACCCAAAGAATTAAAGCAAGCAATATCGGAGATAAAATAATAATTCCAAAAAAGGACATTATTATATCGAGCATTCTTTTAAAAAACCTTTTATACATAGAAGCTGCTCCTATTCGTAGTTGTGTTCTTCGTGATGAAAAGTTGGTACCATATCCGTAAGAGCCTGCACTAAGTTTTCACTGTTATTACTATATGCAATCTCTTTAAGCGATGTTAAATGGTCGAAAAATGTATCTTTATTTAATTTGAGAGGGGCACCTACAAATATTTTTTTGTTGTCTGTTTGCTGCAAGCCTTCTTCGTCCATCAATAGCTCTTCATACAGCTTTTCTCCCGGACGTAATCCTGTAAATTTTATTTCAATGTCACGATATGGAATAAATCCGGATAGTTTAATGAGATTTTCTGCAAGCTCTAATATTTTTACGGGCTTTCCCATATCTAATACGAATATATCCCCACCTTTTCCCATAGAGCCTGCCTCAAGCACTAAACGCACTGCTTCGGGAATTGTCATAAAATATCTTACTATATCAGGGTGTGTTACCGTTAACGGCCCGCCGCTTGCTATTTGTTCTTTAAAAAGCGGCAATACAGAACCATTTGAGCCAAGTACGTTCCCAAATCGCACAGCAACAAAACTTGTTTTGCTTTTTTGTGCAAGACATTGTACTATCATTTCGCACACGCGCTTTGTAGCACCCATTACATTAGTAGGGTTTACAGCTTTGTCTGTAGATATTAACACAAAACGTTTTGCACCATATTTTTCAGCTGATAATGCCACATTATATGTGCCGAAAACATTGTTTTTTACCGCTTCTTCAGGCGAATCTTCCATTAGTGGCACGTGCTTATGCGCCGCCGCGTGAAATACCACATCAGGATGAAAATGTTCAAACAAAGCATCTACTTTTTTAGAATCACGTACAGACGATATACGTACTTCTAAATTAAGTTCATCTTTGTATTGGCGCTTTAATTCTTGCTGGATAGAATATGCTCCGTTTTCGTAAATATCCACTAAAACCAATTGCTTCGGATTGCACGAAGCAATCTGTCTGCAAAGCTCAGAGCCTATCGAGCCGCCGCCGCCTGTCACCATTACTATTTTATCGGTGATAAGAGAGCTTGTAAGATTAGTAAGCATAATCTCGTCTCTGCCAAGCAAATCTTCCACGCGTACATCACGCACGCGCGATAAAAGGTCTTTGCCATCTGCTATAAGCTTCACTATATCGGGAAGAATACGTAAATTGCATTTTGTTTTATTGCATATTGATAAAATACGCTTTTTACTTTCTTCATCAAGTGTAGGGATTGCAAGCAAAATTGTCTCTATTTCGCATTGCTCTACTAATTCCGGTATATCTTCCGTAGTTCCTAATATTTCCACGCCCATAATAGAACGGCCTACTTTTTCGCCTGCATCGTCTACACAGCAAATAATATTCATATCCGACGATTTGTTTTTGAATACTTCGTGCAATAGAGTAGAAGCTGCATCGCCTGCACCGATAATCATTACACGTCTACGCGCCTGCCCACCGGTTTTGATTGTAGTATTGCGATACATTCTATAGGTAAGACGAGAATAAAGAGTAAGCGAGGATGCAAACATAGCGCTTAAAAAATAAACCGAAATCGGTACTCGTCGTTCGTTAAACATAAATGAAGTAATAACTATAAATATTGCAACCGATATACCTGATGCAACACATAACCGAAAAAATTCCACAATTTCCGCATATCGCCACAAGCTGTCATACATACCCATAAGGCCATATACTATTTCGTAACAGCATACAAAGAAAAAGCAGCTGGCAAACAGCAAGCTGTTATATTGTGAAAAAGATGTACGGCCTTGTATCAATATCCACGGGAGCATATAGGAAAAAGTAACTACAAAAATATCAAACGCAATCAGAATTTGTTTACGATATTTTTGTGCGAAATCCGTTAAACGTGTAGACAAAATAATCACCAAACTTAAATATTTAGTAAAGCCTCAAGCTTTTCTCTTTGTTTTATATATTGTGTCTATTTTACAACATTTTGAAACAATAATCAATGAAAACAATTTTAACACAAATAAATCGGCATCAATTGATGCCGATTTGAAGATTTATTTATAGTATTATACATATTAGTCCGGAACAGCCATCGTTAATTACTCTTTCTAAAGTTTCCTGTATTCTTGCCCTTGCCTCTTGCGGCATATGTAATAATTTGTTTTGCAAACCTTCGTTTACAAGCTCGTGTAAACTTTTGCCAAATATATTACTTTCCCAAATTTTTATTGGATTTTGTTCGAAATCCTGCAAAAGGCTCATCACTAATTCTTCAGATTGCTTTTCAGAACCAACAATTGGTGATATTTCAGTAGAAATATCAGCCCTAAGCATATGGATAGACGGTGCGCTTGCCTTTAAGCGCACACCATATCGTCCGCCTTGCTTCACTATCTCAGGCTCCTCAAGCTTTAGCTCATCGATACTTGGCATTACTATACCATAACCGGTTGCCTGTACTTGCTC
Organism: Oscillospiraceae bacterium; assembly: GCA_036641735.1. Lineage (GTDB taxonomy): Bacteria > Bacillota > Clostridia > Oscillospirales > Ruminococcaceae > JAGPHI01. The sequence goes on along the minus strand of JAVWEG010000054.1, from coordinate 3,109 downwards.
AATTGCACTGCGTATCTTCTCGTACTGCACTTTTATTTTTGCTAAATTGATAATACAAGGCATTAAACTTGCTTCGTCGCATATTTCAAGCCCTGTGGTTTCTCCGAGTATTTTATAAAAAATGTCGTCAAATAAGGTGAGCGATATTTGCGCACACCCTGTGCCGAGGTCTATTGTTGTTAGATGACTGCTTTTTAAAAATTCACATTCTATTCCGCTGTTGTCAATTAAATGTTTCATTAATGCCGAATTTGCAGCAAAATTTTGTATACTTTCAAATATTGCATTTTGCAGCCAATGACCTGTGTCTAACATCATTACCCATTTTGGCATTGAAAAAGCAAGCTCTTTTATAGGAAATTCCAGTAATACACTTTTTAATATTTCTAATATATCACTTTCATTCATATCTACACAGCTTATAGGAAAGACAATTCGTCCGTATTTTTCCGAAAGTTTTTTAGCTAAAACTATGTTTTTTTCACTTTCAGGAGCTACGCAATTAAGTAAAATTATGTATGGCTTTCCTGTTTTTTCAAGCTCAGCGCATACTTTTTGTTCAGCTTCTTCATATTCTGCACGAGGAATATCACTAATGCTTCCGTCTGTAGTAATAACAAGCCCTATTGTAGAATGTTCGTTAATAACTTTTTTTGTGCCTGTTTCTGCCGCTATATCAAATGACACCTCTTCGTCAAACCACGGACTTTTTACCATTCTCGGCTTTTCGTTTTCCTCGTGTCCCATAGCACCATTTACCATATATCCAACGCAATCGATTAATCTTGTTTTAAAAGTTATTCCGCTGTCAAGCTCTATGCTTACCGCTTGTTCCGGCACAAACTTAGGCTCCGTGGTCATTATGGTGCGCCCTCCTGCCGACTGCGGCAGCTCGTCTCTTGCTCTTGAACTGAATGTTTCTTCTTTTATCTTCGGTAAAATCATCAGCTCCATAAAACGTTTAATAAAAGTACTTTTCCCTGTGCGAACAGGACCTACTACACCAATATAAATATCTCCGCCGGTTCTTGCGGCAATATCTTTATATATATCATTATGTTCCATATTATATTTTCTCCTTTCTTTATTTTATTTTAAGATGGTATTAAAAGCTGCTGCTTTGATGACAATGTGCCTTGCTCAACACCATTGCTGTTAGCTATTGCCGCAGGAGATGCGCCGTATCTTTTCGCAATATCAAATATGTTTTCATTTTCTTGTGCGTAATAAATGTGTAAAGCTATATCACTTGACACACTGTCGCGTTCGTCAAGGCACTCTACAAATTCCACCACTTGTGCGCTATTTTGCTTAGTAACAATGCCGTTTACCGATACAATCATCGTTACTTCAGTTTGCGCCCCTACCTTGCGCGCCGAAACGGATTTAATTTGCGCGAAACAAGTAGCTTGTAGCTTTTCAGTGTTTTCTGAATATTTTTTCGGCAACGAAAACTCTGCAAATTTATCATAACTTTCTAGCTCACCTTGCTCATTTTGACAAATGATATGAGCTTCTGCCCTGCCGCGTAATATTGTTTCTCCGTTTTCATCAATTAATTCAATCGGCAATGCTTCTGCCTTTACATCTATTATTTTTAAGTTTTCCTGCGGCAATTGTCCTGTTGCAATAGCTGATATTTCCAAATTAAAGCTATCTCGCAATTCATTGATTATAATGTTTTTAAATCTTATATCTGTATCATATTGCGTTGAGAAAGCATCTGCAACGACAAAATACTCACAAGGCATATATACTCTTACTGTAATAAGGGCAGTTACCGTAATACTACATTCACCGCCATCAGCGCCTGCTAATATAGTACAACCTGTTGGCTCTACAAACACAAGTGCCTGCCCATTTTCACCTGCATTTTCAATTTCTAAAATCTCATTAAAAGGTATTTGTTTCACTGACTTTATAATAGCATTTTCACCTGATGAACGGTATGATATTTCTGTATTCAGTATACCTTTTACCACCGCTTTTCCTTGTATTAATTTTACTTCGCTCACCACAGAGCAGCAAACGGTATCAAGAATTACCTCGGGAGCTGTTTCAAATGCAATATTTTCTTCTGCTGTAATTATCTTGTCAGCACTAGGTAATTCTTTTATTCCCGTTAAAGGTAACAATTTTTGTTCAATTCCATTTTCCGATATTGCAGTCATTATTTCTTGTTCTGATTCTGTACATACTCTTACCGACAATATATATGCCCCTCGTATATCAAGTCGTCTGCTGCTTACGGCACGACAATTTAAATACTCGGTTTCACCTGTAACCAGCGCATCAAAGCTGTGATAATCGCCGTCACGCAGCTCGGTTTGGCGCTTAAACGGTATTTTCTGTTCTATCTGACATAAACCTTGCAAATCTTGTGTTTGATAATACACAAGGCAGCGCATATACCCTTCCACAGTAAATCTGCTTTGCGAAATATGCTTTTGTAAAACCACTAATTTTATAAAACATTTTACTATTTTGAATACTTCCGGAAGATAATCAGGGATAAGCAGCTCAGTTTCAATTGGCACTTCAGCTTTAGTATCGCATATCACTTCCGAAGCACTGACAATATCTTTGTAAACTTTTAATTCCATTTAAATTTCGCCCCTTTCGATATTCTGTTAATATTTATATTCTTAATAAGCGACAATTATTACATATGAAATACAAAGTATATTTTAAGTACATAAACAAAGCTGCCAAATCAATCGTTTTCAATAGATTGACTTGGCAGCTTTTATATTTTATTGTTTATCCTTTTTGATTTTAAATATCGCCCTTAGGAATCCCGCTAGGCATTTGGGACTTTTTAGTACAATTACCTGCATAACATTCCCCTCCTCTATTGCATACTACATAATATACAAACGACGAAGATAATGTTACTCTTTGCTTGATATAACTAAATATAGCCCGCCTGTTTTAACTGATATTTCAGCTGCGGAAAAGCGAAACTCATTACTTGTACCCAAAGGAAAATCGTTAACTAATTCAGCATTTTCAAGCTCATATTTTACATTTCTTAAATTTACACCTGTTGCCTTATCGCCCAGTGGATATACTGACAAATAGCAATCTAATCTGCTTGATATTTTTCTTT
>JAVWEG010000053.1:0-15044 GCA_036641735.1 Oscillospiraceae bacterium | reverse complement strand
ATAATAAATGGCATTAATCAAGACCAAAAGGGCCGCAAGGCAAAAGTAAATGATGTGGATTATGGCAGAGCTACCAATATAGCAGGTATATTTACTTGCGTGGTATTCGCTCCTGAGCATCTTTGCTTAGTAAAGGGCAGCCCCGATGCGCGAAGGCGATTTATTGATGCGGCGATTTGTCAATTATATCCATCTTATATATCTGTGCTTCATAGATATTCACGAAGCGTTACACAAAAAAATGCGCAATTAAAAACAGGTATTTTAAATAAAAGTGATTATGCTGTTTTAGATGCTATAGATGAGGGATTAAAAGCGACAGGTGATATAATAAATGCAAAGCGTAGGGAATATTTAGATTTATTAATTTCATTTGCCACTAATAATTATCAAGACATATCAAATAATAAAGAAAAATTATTTATTAGATACAATACATTTTTTAATGATGATGATATGGATTTAATATTAAAAAAATCTCGAAATAAGGATATAAAAACGGGATTTTGTACAGCAGGGCCGCACAGAGCGGATATAGAATTATTTTTAGATGATGAAATAGCTAAAACATATGCAAGTCAAGGTCAGCAGCGCAGCATTGCACTGTGTATGAAGCTTGCTGAAGCGCAATGCGGTATGAAAATTACAGGAGAGCATCCCGTAATGCTTTTAGATGATGTATTATCGGAGCTTGATATAGATAGACAAAGCTATCTTTTAACGAGGCTTGATAATAAGCAAACTATAGTAACAGCTTGTGATGCAGCATCGTTTATAAAAACAAATGGTAAAGTATATGAGATGAATGATGGTACAATTAATTTGAGGGTTTGATTATTTATGTATTTACATCTTGGCGGAGATTACATCATTAAAACGCGCAATATATTGGGAATTTTTGATATTGATAATACTTCGTTATCTAAAAACACACGTACATTTTTACATTTATCGGAAAAGAACGGCAAAGTAATAAATGTAACAAACGAGCTTCCAAAGAGCTTTATTGTTACAAATGCAGCAAATGAAACAAAAGTTTATATCAGCCAAATTTCGGCTACTACGCTTAAAAAAAGAAGCGGATATATAGACGATATAAAAATAGAGAAAAAGTAAGGCGGAGGCAAATATGGCAAATAATATTAAAGAACACGAGTATGACGGCAGCCAAATACAAGTACTGGAGGGCCTAGAAGCGGTACGAAAAAGACCGGGAATGTATATAGGCTCTACAGGCCCGAGAGGTTTGCATCATCTGGTTTATGAAATAGTAGATAATGCTATAGATGAAGCTCTGGCAGGATATTGCAATCATATTGAGGTATCTATTTTAGATGGCGATATTATTGAAGTAACCGATAATGGCAGAGGTATTCCTGTAGATATTCAGCCAAAGCTTGGAATACCTGCCGTAACAGTAGTATTTACGATATTACACGCAGGCGGTAAATTTGGCGGAGATAATTCGGGATACAAGGTAGCAGGCGGTTTGCACGGAGTGGGTGCATCGGTAGTAAACGCATTGAGCGAATGGCTGAGCGTGGTGGTACGTAAAGAGGGTATTGAATATAAACAGCAATTTAAGCGCGGTATTGCTGACGGGCCGCTTGAAAAAATAGGGCCAACGGATAAGCCGACAGGTACTACAGTAAGATTTAAGCCCGATAGCGAAATATTTGAAGAAATGGAATACGATTACGAGATACTGATAACACGCTTACGTGAAGAAGCATTTTTAAATGCAGGTGTACGTATTACATTAGCGGATTCGCGTGCAGGAAAAGAAAAAAAGAATCTATGTGCTACGAGGGCGGCATACGCAGCTTTGTAGACCATATTCATCAGCGTAAGCAAGTAACCGTGCTTCACCCTGAAGTAATTTATCTTAAAGGGCAGCTAGGCGACTCTATAGCAGAAGTGGCAATGCAATATAACGATAGCTATAATGAGCTGATATTGTCTTTTGCCAATAACGTACATACTCCGGACGGCGGTACGCACGAGCAGGGCTTTAAAAATGGAATTACGCGCGTTTTCAATGATTTTGGACGCGAAAAAGGATATATTAAAGAAAAAGACGAAAATTTACAAGGCAATGATGTGCGAGAGGGCTTGACCGCTGTAATTAGTGTAAAGCTGACAGATGCACAATTTGAGGGGCAAACCAAAGCAAAGCTTGGCAATACAGAGGTGCGTGGGCTTGTAGAGGGAATGGTATACGAAAAGCTCAAAGAAATGTTTGAGGAAAATCCGGGAGTAGCAAAAGCAATTTACGAAAAGGCATTAAATGCAGCTAAAGCGCGCGAAGCTGCAAAACGCGCAAGAGAGCTTGTAAGGCGAAAATCCGCTCTTGAAAACAGCCGTATGCCCGGAAAGCTTGCCGATTGCCGTGAAAAAGACCCTTCTAAAACAGAAATATATATCGTAGAGGGTGATTCCGCCGGCGGTTCTGCTAAAATGGGCAGAGACTCTAATATACAAGCAATTTTGCCGTTGTGGGGCAAAATGCTAAACGTAGAAAAAGCACGTTTAGACAGAGTATATGGCAATGAAAAAATGATGCCTGTGGTTACCGCGCTTGGATGCGGATTGGGAGACGATTTTGATATATCACGGCTTCGTTATCATAAAGTATTTATAATGGCTGATGCTGACGTTGACGGATCACATATCTGCACATTAATGCTCACTTTCTTTTTCCGCTTTATGCGCCCGTTATTAGATGGCGGACACGTATATATCGCACAGCCGCCGCTATTTAAGCTGGCGAAAGGCAAAGAAATAAATTACGCTTACAATGATGCCGAAATGGCAGAATTTTCACTTAAAATGGGACAGGGTGTAAAAATTAACCGATATAAGGGCCTCGGTGAAATGAACCCCGAGCAGCTATGGGAAACCACAATGAACCCTGATAACCGCGTAATTGTGCAAATAAGTGTAGACGATGCCGCAAAGGCGGACGAGTGTTTTACTATTTTAATGGGCGACAAAGTAGAGCCTCGTAAAGAATTTATCGAGCAAAACGCACAGTACGTGAAAAATCTTGATGTGTAAAAGGGTGTAGTAATGATAGAAAATAGTATAAAACCCGGAACAAAATTAATTGTCCGAGATATAGAAAAAGAGATGAAATCCGCGTTTTTAGATTACTCTATGTCTGTAATCGTGGCGCGCGCACTTCCCGATGTACGAGACGGGCTAAAGCCTGTACATCGCCGTATTTTATTTACAATGCACGAGCGCAATAACGATCCTGTGCATCCATATCGCAAAAGCGCAGACACCGTAGGTGCAGTGCTTGGAAGCTATCATCCTCACGGAGATTCATCTGTGTATGATGCAATGGTGCGTATGGCACAAGATTTTTCGCTGAGATATCCTCTTGTAGACGGGCAAGGAAACTTTGGCTCGGTAGACGGAGATCCACCTGCTGCTTATCGTTATACAGAAGCGCGTATGAGCAAATTTGCAATGGATATGCTCACGGATATAGATAAAGAAACAGTAGATTTTATGCCTAACTATAACGAGGAAAAAACAGAGCCTACTGTGCTTCCAAGCCGTTTACCTAATCTTTTGATAAACGGTTCTTCGGGTATTGCTGTAGGTATGGCTACCAATATTCCTCCGCATAATATTGTAGAAGTGATAAACGGCGCTATCTGCGTGATAGAAAATCCGGATTGCGAGCTTGCAGACCTTATGGAATATATCACAGGGCCGGATTTTCCTACAGGCGGCATAATAATGGGGCGCAGCGGCATAAGAGCTGCATATGCTACAGGCAGAGGTAAAATCACCTTGCGCGGTCGTGCCGAAATAGAAGAAAAAGCAAACGGACGTTTTCAAATAATAGTGACAGAAATACCTTATATGGTAAATAAAGCACGATTGCTTGAAAATATTGCAGACCTTGTAAAGGACAAAAGAATAGAGGGAATATCAGACCTTAACGATGAATCTAACCGTGAAGGTATGCGTATGGTAATAGAATTAAAGCGTGAAGCAAACCCGCAAGTAGTGCTAAATCAGCTTTATCGCTATACGCAATTGCAAGATACAGTTGGCGTGATAATGTTAGCGCTTGACGGCGGAGTGCCAAAGGTAATGAACCTTAAAACTATGCTTGAAAAGTATATTGCTTTCCAAGACGAAGTAGTGCGCCGCCGCACAATGTATGATTTGCGCAAAGCAGAAGAGCGCGCGCATATCTTAGAGGGATTAAAGCGTGCCACAGATGTAATAGATGAAATTATTGCCACAATCCGCGCTTGTAAAGGCGGCAGAGGCGAAGCAAAATTAGCAATCATAGAAAAATTTGAATTTGATGACATACAGGCATCAGCTATAGTTTCATTCCAATTAGGACAGCTCGCAGGGCTTGAAATATTAAAAATAGAAAACGAACTCGCTGAATTACATTCTAAAATAGATGCGTGGCGCGAGATATTGGCAGATGATTTTAAAATACTTGAAATAGTAAAAAATGAGCTTATCGCGATGCGCGATAAATATGCCGATAAGCGCCGTACAGAGATAGCGCACGTATCGGGTGAAGTGGATATTGAGGATCTTATTCCCGAGGAAGAATGTGTGTTTACACTTACTCATTCAGGATATATTAAGCGCCAGCCGAGCGACACATATCAAGCACAAAGACGCGGAGGCAGGGGCATAGTAGGCTTGTCACGTAAAGACGAGGACTTTGTAGAAGAATTGTTCGTAGCATCTACGCACGATTATATTTTGTTCGTCACTGATCAAGGCCGTATTTATCGCTTAAAGGGATATCAAATTTACGAGGGAAGCCGCACCTCACGCGGTGTAAATATAGTAAATCTATTGCCTTTACAAAATGATGAAAAAGTGGCATCTATGCTGCGTGTGGCAGATGGCGAGGACGAGGGATATCTTGTAATGGTGACGAAAGCAGGTATAATTAAACGTACATTGCTTTCAAGCTACACCAATATGCGTAAAACAGGGCTTATAGCTATTAATTTAAACGAGGGCGATGCCCTTGCGTGGACGCGTATTACAAGCGGCACAGATGAGCTGATAGTGGCTACGCACGACGGTATGGCAATACGCTTTATCGAGAGTGATGCACGAGTGCTTGGCAGAACCGCGATAGGTGTGCGTGCTATTCGCCTAAAAGCAGGGGATTATGTAGTGGGTGTAGGCATAGTGCGCGATGATGCAACTGTGCTTACGGTAACAGAGCAAGGTAAAGGCCGCCGCAGTAATATTACCGAATATCGTACACAATATCGCGGAGGCAAGGGCATACGAAATTACGGAAACAAGGGTAAAGTGGCAGGCATAAAAGTAATAGATGAGACAGACGATATTATATTAATAAGCCTTGAGGGCATTATTATACGTATGCACGTACTTGATATTAATACGCAAAGCCGCTACGGCTCGGGTGTGCGCGTAATGCGTCTTGGAGAAACAGACAGAGTAGTTACCGTGGCACGCACTGAGCATAGCGATGACGAAGATGTGGCAAAGCCCGAAATAGAGCCTGACGAAGAGCTGACAGCGGAGGAAATATCAGCACTGGAAGCAGAGGATGCGAAGGCAGATGAAGAAATAATCGAAGAAACAGAAGAATAAATATTTGTTCACATTTTTAACATTTTTTTACTGCATAATTGTTATTTATAGCGGCTTGCCGCAAATAATTATATAAAGGAAGTTTTATTTTGAAAAAACCTAGATTTGTTTCCGCAATTTTATTCGGCGCACTTTTTGCAGTGCAAGTATTATTAATGCAATATATTTTGCTTGCAGCGCCGCTTACCAATATCACAGTAGGCTTTATGTTAGAAGCAGCTATGATATTAGTGTTTTTCGCAGCTTGCATTTATAATCTTAAAGCAAAGGCATCTGTATCCGCCGAAAATAAGCGCGCAGTAGCAGGAGCTGCTATACTGTACTTAGTTTTCAGTGCATTTACTTTCCAAATGCAAATACAGATTGGTTCGCTGAGCCTTAGCTTATTCAATCCCGCCTGGCAGCAAAGTATGGTACCGGGAATGATTATTTGCGGAGTAAAGCTTGTACTGTTTTTAGGAGCTGTATGCTGTATGCTAATGGAGCCTAAGGTAACAGAGGTAAGCGTAGAGTTTGATACCCCTGTAGAAGCAACAGAGCTATTAGGAGACACAGCAACCGATGAAATAAATACAGTACTCGACGAAAAAGAGTAAATTCGGAGGATAAAGATGGAACTTTGGGGAATGGAACGCGAAACAAAAGAAAAAGAACAGCAAGACTTATTGAGCCATAAAAAGCTTGAATATATCGGGCATGGCCCCAAAGCAACAGGCTTTATGGCGAAGAGCTTTAAGCTGAAAAAAGGACTTTATGCACGTTGTACGCAGTGCGGCTGCTATATGGAGCTTGCCTCAGGTAAAGAAGACCGCTGCATTTGCGGTAATTTATATAAAGATGCGCGCGGAGAGAAGTTTGGTTCGGCTTTTGGAGATAACGAGATAGAAATATATAAAGCAATAGATAAATAGCGGGGTATTATGGATACCATAGCAGCGCTGGCAACACCTGAGGGGATAGGCAGTATAGCTGTGATACGCATTTCGGGCAGCGAGGCATTAGATATTGCAAGTAAGGTGTTTACACCGATAGACAGCCGCAAAAGCTTAGCTGAGGCGAAAGGCTACACAGCCTTGTTTGGACATTTTATAGAGGAAAACAAAGTGCGCGACGAAGTCGTAGCGCTTGTTTTTCGTGCGCCGCTATCATATACAGGCGAGGACGTGGTAGAATTATCTTGTCACGGCGGCAGCGGAATATGTAATATGCTGCTGCACGAGCTGTATGCGCACGGCGCTGTGGCGGCAGAGCGCGGCGAATTTACAAAACGTGCCTTCTTAAATAGCCGTATCTCACTTACACAGGCAGAAGCGGTAATGGATATGATAAACGCATCGTCTACTCGCGCAATAAATGCGGCGGCGGCGGCTATGCAGGGCAATTTATACGCACAGATACAAACAGTGCAGCAGGCGCTTATAGTGCAGGCAGGGCATATTGCCGCATACACTGATTATCCCGAGGAGGGAGTAGAGGAGCTACAGCTCGATGATTTGAGTGAGCAGCTTTGCGTACAAATAGATGTGTTGCAGCGCTTGTGTGCTGATTATGGCAAAAGCGCAGTAATAAAAAACGGTGTAAAAGCAGCGATAGTAGGTAGCCCAAATGTGGGTAAATCTACTTTACTCAATCTTTTATCTGGCTTTGACCGCGCAATTGTAACTTCGCAGGCAGGCACTACGCGAGACGTGGTGGAGCAAGAGATAAATATTGCAGGTATTCGCTTAATTTTAGCTGATACGGCAGGTTTACGCGATACCGATAATATCATAGAAACAGAGGGTATTCGCCGCAGCTATGACGTTTTACAAAAGGCAGAGATGGTGATTGCTGTGTTTGACAGCGGCGAAGCGATTACCGAAAAGGATATGGAGCTTGCCAAATTATGCCAAAATAAAAACAGCATTGCCGTAATAAATAAGCAGGAGCTGGAGCGTGTATTTGATGCAAGCGTTATCGAGCCTTTTTTTGGTGAAATAGTATATATTACAGCTAAAGATAATAAAAGCATTGGAATAATAGAAAAGGCTATAGAAAAAGTATTGAACTTATGCGATAGTGATACGACAAATGCAAGATTAGCAAGCGAAAGGCAATATACTGCGGCGCAAAAAGCTTTACTTGCGCTGCAAGATGCAAATATCGCTGTGCAAAGTGGCATTACATTAGATGCAGTAGGTGTGTGCATAGATGATGCACTCGCTGCACTTTATTCTCTTACGGGCGAGAGCGCAAGCGGGGATATTATTAACGAGGTATTTTCTAAATTTTGTGTAGGGAAGTAAACTATGTATATATTAGGCAACTTTGATGTAATAGTAGTGGGAGCAGGACACGCAGGGATAGAGGCAGCCCACGCAGCGGCGGCACTTGGAGCGCATACTGCTCTATTTACTTTGTCGCTCGATGCAGTGGCTAACTTACCGTGTAACCCAAGCATTGGCGGCACGGCAAAAGGGCATTTGGTGCGCGAGATAGATGCGCTCGGCGGAGTGATGGGTATAGCGGCAGATGCCACGTTTTTACAAAGCAGAATGTTAAATATGGGCAAAGGCCCTGCTGTACATTCGCTTAGAGTGCAAACAGACCGCCGCGCATACCACGATTATATGAAAAGTTTACTCGAAAAAACACCTAATTTAGAGCTGAAACAAGCCGAAATTACATCTATAGACACAAAGGACGGAGCCGTGTGCGGCGTTTATACTAAGCTCGGCGGATATTACCTCACGCGCACAATTATAATCGCCTCAGGAACCTATCTTGGCGGCAAAATATTTGTAGGCGAGGCAGACTATGCGCAAGGCCCCGATGGGATAGCGGCGGCGCAAGAGCTAACGGCGAGCCTTAAAGCTCTTGGAATAACGATAAAACGTTATAAAACAGGTACACCTGCGCGCGTAAATAGGCGCAGTATTGATTTTAGTCGCCTTGAAAATCAGGCAGGCGATGACGAAATAGTACCGTTTTCATTTATGACTAAATACGAGATGCACAATAAGGTGGATTGTTATATTGCGTACACTAATGAACGTACGCACGAGATAATTCGCCAAAATATGGATAGGTCACCTCTTTATGGCGGCAAAATAGAAGGCATAGGCCCTCGATATTGCCCCAGCATAGAAGATAAAGTAGTGCGGTTTGCGGATAAATCAAGACATCAAATATTTGTAGAGCCGTGCGGAGAAAATACAGATGAGATGTATTTACAAGGAATGTCGAGTAGCTTGCCCGAAGATGTGCAGCTTAAATTTTATCGCACAATAGACGGTTTTGAAAATTTGGAAATAATGCGGCCAGCGTATGCTATAGAATATGATGCGGCAGATACACTGGAAATGCGCGCAACACTTGAATTTATAAACGTAAAAGGTTTATATGGAGCAGGGCAGTTTAATGGCACATCGGGATATGAGGAAGCTGCGGCGCAAGGGCTGCTTGCAGGCATTAATGCGGCACGCCACGTAAAAGGCGAGGACGAAATAATTTTGCTGCGCCAAGAGAGCTATATAGGTACTTTGGTAGATGACCTTGTGACAAAGGGTGTAATGGATCCTTATCGTATGATGACGAGCCGCAGCGAGTATCGCTTGTATCTAAGGCAAGATAATGCTGATGAGCGCCTTACGCCGCTTGGGCGCGAAATAGGGCTTGTAAGTGATGAGCGATGGAGCGAGTATAACGCTGTGCAGGCGATAAAAAAAGATGAAATAAAAAGGCTTGAAAAAGCTATTATTAATCCTAAAACGGCTTTGCCAATATTAGAAGCAAAGGGAGAGCCACCGCTATTAAGCGGAGTAACGGCGCTAGATTTATTGCGCAGACCTTGCATAAATTATGATGATATTATTAATATGATAGGAAAATCTAATGAAGTAACGCACTTTATTGGTGAACGTATTGAAACAGAGATAAAATATGAGGGATATATCCGTCGTCAAAGGGCGCAAATAAATTCCACTAAAAAACAAGAAAATACTACAATACCCGACGATTTTGATTATATGCCGATAAATAGTTTGCGCCTTGAAGCACGCGAAAAGCTTAGTAAGCTGCGCCCTGCATCAGTGGGTGCTGCATCACGTATTCCGGGAGTTTCACCCTCCGATATAGCTTGCTTGGCAGTAGAATTGCATCGCGCGCGCCAAGAGAAGGGAAGAAAGTAAATGATTGATAAATCGCGGTTTTTAGCTAATTGCAATGCACTTAGCATCACAGCGGAAAGCTATGTAGATGCCTTAGATAAATATGCAGAAATACTGACAGAGTATAATACTAAAGTAAATCTCACGGCGATTATAGATGCCGAGGGCATAGAAAACAAGCATTTTACTGATAGCCTTTTGCTTGCAAAACAGCCGGAAATACAAGGTAAGCTTGTAGATGTAGGCACGGGTGCAGGATTTCCGGGAGTAGTAGTAAAGCTTGCTAATCCGCAAATAGACCTTACATTAATGGAGCCAACGGGCAAGCGAGTAGAGTTTTTGAAGTATCTTTGCAGCGAGCTTAATATAAAGGCAAGCATAATAAAAGAGCGCGCAGAAGAAGCGGCACGCAAGGTGTGGCGCGAGAGCTTTGATGTGGCTACAGCGAGAGCAGTCGCAAATATGTCGGCATTATGTGAATATTGTTTGCCTTTATTAAAGGTAGGCGGTGTGTTTATTGCGATGAAAAGCGATGCCTCACAGGAGCTAGAGGATGCAATGCCTGCTATAGAAAAGCTTGGCGGAGAGTATATGCGCACAGAAAGCTTCGTTTTGCCAAATGGCGAGAGGCGCACGCTGATATTTGTAAAGAAAATATCGCAAACTCCGTCAGTATATCCCCGTAATGGCGGAAAAATAGCAAAAGCTCCGTTAAAATAGCGTTATTACCGTCGAAAGATGTAAATGGAATTATATGGCAATTTTATCGTTTGTGTGTTATGCTCTTATTGTAGTTTAAGAGCAATGCACAAACGATATTTTTTTTATTTACAGGAAAGGTGAGGAAGGTATGAGGACTAAAGTAGAAAAAAGCGGCGAAGTTATACTTGTAAATATTCTTGAAGTATCTCCTTCGCCATATCAGGCACGTACTGTATTTAGAGAAGAGGATATCAAAAAGCTTGCTGTAAGCATAATACAAAACGGGCTTTTACAGCCGATATCAGTACGAAGAACTGCCGATAAAAAATTTCAGCTTATAGCAGGAGAGCGGCGCTTGCGTGCTTGCAAAATGGCAGGTATGGCGAAAATACCTGCTATAGTATGGGATATTGAAGATAATCGCACGGCTGCATTATCACTGTTAGAAAATATTCAAAGAGAGCAATTAGGGCCGTTTGAGCAGGCATTTGCATTAAAAGAGATAATAAAGCTATGGGACTGCACACAAGAGGCGGCGGCGCATCGTTTAGGCATATCGCAATCAGCATTAGCTAATAAGCTACGCATACTCAGCCTTACTAAAGAGCAGCAGGATATATGTACAAATGGTAACCTTACAGAGCGCCACGCGCGCGCAGTGCTGCCGCTAGATGCAGACAAGCGCACACAGGTATTAAATGCAGCAGTAAAATACGATTATAATGTGGCAAAAACAGAGGAGCTTGTGCGCAAGCTGATTACAGCCGGTAATAAGCCTATGCGCAAATTAATGATAAGAGATGTACGTATCTTCGTAAACACTATTAACAGGGCAATAGATACAATGATAAAAGGCGGTATAGCGGCTACAGCTGTAAAAAACGAGCAAGAGGACTATATAGAATATGTAGTGCATATACCGCGCCAAAGCACTAACCTAAAAATAGGTTAGTATAAATTTGTCGCCCCTTAACAATATATAGGCAAGTATTCAGCGGCAATGTGGGTTACTGCTGAATATTTGCCGCTAAAAGAGCTGATGTTCCACGTGGAACATCAGCTCTTTTAGATTTATTTTGTTCTACGTGGAACAAAAGCAATTTGCTTTTTTGTATCAATGTGATATAATTACTCTTACAGCCATATACAAAGCAAAAATCTATTAATAGGGGAGAGTGTACTTTTGGGTAAAATTATTGCGGTAGCTAATCAAAAAGGCGGAGTAGGCAAGACAACTACTGCTGTTAACTTAGCATCTTGTGTAGCTTCTTTAGGTAAAAAAGTGCTGATAGTGGATTTAGATCCGCAAGGAAACACCACAAGCGGATTTGGCTTACAAAAGCGCGGTGTGGAAAAATCTGTCTATCAGCTTTTAAGCGGTGAGCTTACAGCAAAAGATATAATTGTAAATACTAAATTTAAAGTAGATATTATACCGTCTAATATACAGCTTTCGGGAGCAGGCATAGAGCTTGTAAGTATGGAGCGACGTGAAGCGCGCCTACGCGAAGGGCTTACACCTATATTAAACGATTACGATTTCATTTTTATCGATTGTCCGCCAAGCTTAGATTTACTTACTTTAAACGGACTTTGCGCGTGTGATACTGTGCTTGTGCCGATACAGTGTGAGTTTTTTGCACTAGAAGGCTTGAGTGAGCTGATGAATACTGTGCGCACCGTTAAAAAAATGTATAATCAATATATAGATTTAGAAGGTGTGCTGCTTACAATGTATGACGGCAGGCTTAATCTTACTTTGCAGGTAGTACAGGAAGTAAAAAAATATTTTCCAAACAAAGTGTACAAATCTACCATTCCGCGTAATGTGCGATTATCTGAAGCACCAAGCTTTGGAGCGCCTATAAACTATTATGATGCGGCATCTTCGGGCGCGGAAGCATATGCGTTTTTGGCGGCAGAATTTCTAAAAAACAATAAGGAAAGGAGATAAAATATGGCAACGAAAAAACGAGGACTTGGAGCAGGGCTTGATTCGATATTTCAAAATACAGGTTCTGTGCCGCTGTCTGAAGGAGTAAATACAATACGTATTTCAGAGATAGAGCCTGATAAAAATCAGCCGCGTAAAATATTTGACGAAACAGCTTTGCAAGAGCTTGCAAGCAGTATTGATGAACACGGAGTATTGCAGCCTATTGTGGTGCGCAGCTTGCCCACAGGCGGATACAGCATAATAGCGGGTGAGCGCAGATGGCGCGCATCGCGTTTAGCAGGTTTAAATGAGATACCTGCAATGGTGATGGACGTTTCAGACGAAGCAGCTATGGAAATAGCACTAATTGAAAACTTGCAGCGCGAAGATTTAGATCCCGTAGAAGAAGCGCTCGGATATAAGCAATTAATGGAAAGATGCGAATATACACAGGAAAAATTAGCGGCAAAGCTATCTAAAAGCCGCAGTGCGGTTGCTAATTCTATGAGAATTTTAGCTTTGCCGGAAAGCATATTGCAAGATTTACGTGACAATACTCTTACACTCGGACACGCCAAAGCCATTTTATCTTTAAAAAGTGAGGATTTGCAAATAAAGGCGGCAAATATTTCTAAGGCAGAGTCTTTATCTGTACGAGAGACCGAAGTATTGTGCAAAAAGCTTGCCAAAGCGCCTACAGCGAAAAAAGAAGTGCTAAGAGACAGCTTGCCAACAGAAGTGGAATGTTCGCTTAAAGAGCAGCTTGGCACAGAAGTAAGGGTGCAATATAAGGACGGCAAAGGCAGCTTGAATATATCGTTTTACGATAATGACCAGCTTCGCGCATTTGCTAATTTATTAGGTAATTACAAAAAGGAGAAGTAGATAATGCTTGATATTAAATTTTTGAGGGAAAATCCGGATATAGTAAAAGAAAACATTAAAAAGAAATTTCAAGACACTAAGCTTGCTATGGTAGACGAGGTAGTGGAGCTTGATAACGAAAACCGCAAAACAATTACACAGGCAGATGCTTTGCGTGGAGAGCGCAATAAATTATCTAAAAGTATTGGTGCGTTAATGGCACAAGGCAAAAAAGATGAAGCGGAAGCAATGAAAACAAAGGTAAATGAGCAAGCAAAGAGCTTAAAAGAGCTGGAAGCCAAAGAAGCAGAGCTTGAAGAAAAAATCCGCAATATAATGCTTGTAATACCAAATATTATAGACAAAAGCGTGCCAATAGGCAAAGATGACTCGCAAAACGTGGAAATACAGCGCTATGGAGAGCCTGTTGTACCGGATTTTGAAATACCATATCACGCAGAGATAATGGAAAGCTTTGACGGGCTAGACCTTGATGCGGCACGTAAAGTAGCAGGCAATGGCTTTTATTATTTAATGGGGGACATAGCGCGCTTACATTCGGCGGTGATATCATATGCGCGCGATTTTATGATAGACAGAGGCTTTACTTATTGTATTCCTCCGTATATGATACGCGCAAACGTGGTAACAGGTGTAATGAGCTTTGCCGAAATGGATGCAATGATGTATAAAATAGAGGGCGAGGACCTGTATTTAATAGGCACTAGCGAACATTCTATGATAGGCAAGTTCATAGACACTATTATTGACGAAAAAGAGCTTCCTAAAACGCTTACAAGCTATTCGCCCTGCTTTAGAAAAGAAAAAGGCGCACACGGGGTAGAGGAGCGCGGAGTGTATCGCATACACCAATTCGAAAAGCAAGAAATGATAGTGGTATGCGAGCCGAAAGACAGCGCAATGTGGTACGATAAAATGTGGCAAAACACAGTAGACTTATTTCGCAGTATGGATATTCCTGTGCGCACGCTTGAGTGCTGTAGCGGAGACCTTGCAGACCTTAAAGTAAAATCTGTAGATGTAGAAGCCTGGAGTCCTCGTCAGAAGAAATATTTCGAAGTGGGAAGCTGCTCTAACCTCGGTGATGCACAAGCGCGCCGCTTAAAAATAAGAATAGATTGCGAAAACGGAAAATATCTCGCACATACGTTGAATAATACAGTAGTTGCGCCACCGCGTATGCTGATAGCGTTTCTTGAAAACAATTTACAGGCAGATGGCAGCGTGCGTATACCCGAAGTTTTGCGTCCATATATGGGCGGAAAAGCAGAAATACGTAAAGAGAAGTAATAATTTGCGTATAAGTGTTGACAATTGAGTAAATATTATATATAATTACTAATGCACTCGACTTTCGAGTGCATAAATGGCGGTATAGCTCAGCTGGCTAGAGCATTCGGTTCATACCCGAAGTGTCATTGGTTCAAGTCCAATTACCGCTACCATTACGCAGCGTTTAGCTTTTAAGGATATAGTGTTCTATGCAACAGTGTAGGACGGCGGCTGTAAATTTAAAATTTAAGCACTGCTGTATGGCCCGATGGTCAAGCGGTTAAGACATCGCCCTTTCACGGCGGTATCCCGGGTTCAATTCCCGGTCGGGTCACCAAACGCATCCGTGCGTTAGAAAAAGCCTTGCTGTAAAGCAAGGCTTTTTCTTATGCCATATCGGACGAATAGTCCAAGACGAAATGCCAAATATCATAAACCGTTATTCATATCATAATTTTGTCAGAACGGCAAGAGCATAG
>JAVWEG010000052.1:8200-15871 GCA_036641735.1 Oscillospiraceae bacterium | reverse complement strand
TAATAACCTAAAAGGTGGCTATCGCCACAGCGCTTCGCGCTCACAAGGCTTGCGCCTTGTCTTTGAGAACATTGAAACACGCAAAAGTGATACATCACTTTTGTTGTACGCAGCGAAGCTGCAATATTTTATTACTAAAAAATAATGGGGGACAATAAGTGTCTAATAAAAACATTCGCAATTTCTGCATTATCGCTCATATTGACCACGGTAAATCCACCCTTGCCGACCGCATTTTAGAATGTACCGAGGCTGTAGACAAGCGCAATATGGAAGCCCAATTGCTCGACAATATGGATTTAGAGCGTGAGCGTGGCATCACCATTAAAGCGCGAGCTGTAAGCCTGCAATACAAGGCTAAAAACGGTGAAACGTATAATTTTAATCTTATTGATACCCCGGGACACGTGGACTTTGGCTACGAAGTAAGCCGCAGCCTTGCCGCGTGCGAGGGTGCTATATTAGTAGTGGATGCAAGCCAGGGTGTGGAAGCGCAAACTCTTGCCAACACCTATTTAGCTCTTGAACATAATTTAGAGCTTGTGCCGATATTAAATAAAATAGATTTGCCATCGGCAGAGCCTGACCGCGTAGCTCAAGAAGTAGAGGACGTTATAGGCATTGCCTGTCTTGATGCGCCGCGAGTATCTGCAAAGCTTGGCACAGGTATTATAGACGTGCTTGAGCGCGTAGTTACCGACGTTCCTGCACCTACAGGAGACGAAGCTGCGCCCCTTAAAGCGCTGGTGTTCGACTCCGTGTATGACAGCTATAAGGGTGTAATAGTATATATGCGCATTTTTGACGGCACTGTAAAGGTGGGCGACACTGTGCGTATGATGCAGGGCGAAGCCGAATTTACTATAGTAGAGCTTGGGCATATGGGTGCTGTGGCATTAAGCCCGTGTAAAGAGCTAAGTGCAGGCGAGGTAGGCTATTTTACAGCAAGCATTAAATCTCTTGCCGACACTCACGTAGGCGATACCGTTACAAATGTAGCAAAGCCCTGTAAAGAGCCGTTGCAAGGCTATCGCAAGGTTACACCTATGGTGTTTTGCGGTATATACCCTGCCGACGGTGCCGATTATCCCGATTTAAAAGAAGCGATGGAAAAATTACAGCTGAACGATGCTTCGCTGTCGTTTGATCCCGAAACGAGTATTGCGCTCGGGTTTGGTTTTCGTTGTGGATTTTTGGGATTATTACATCTTGAAATAATCACAGAGCGTATTGAGCGTGAATTTGACCTTGATATTATCACCACTGCTCCAAGCGTGGAATATCGCATTACAATGACAGACGGTACTGTAAAGCTGATAGATAACCCTACAAATTACCCCGATCCCTCTAAAATAGCTTCTGCCGAAGAGCCTTTTGTAGAAGCGCATATTTACACTCCCAGCGAATATGTGGGCAGCCTTATGGAGCTGTGCCAAAATAGGCGCGGCACTTTACAGGATATGAAATATATGGATGCCACTCGTGTAGATTTACATTATCTTTTGCCGCTCGGCGAGATAGTGTACGACTTTTTTGATGCAATAAAGAGCCGCAGCCGCGGATACGCAAGCTACGATTATGAAATGCGCGGCTTTGAGCCGTCTAAGCTGGTAAAGCTGGACATTTTACTAAACTCAGAGCCTGTGGATGCATTGTCTATGATAGTACACGCGGATACCGCTTATAATAAAGGTCGCCGCCTTGCGGAGCGCCTAAAAGACAATATTCCGCGGCAAATGTTTGAAATACCGATACAAGCGGCAATAGGCGGCAAGGTAATAGCGCGCGAAACCGTAAAAGCTATGCGTAAAGATGTGCTTGCCAAATGCTATGGCGGTGATATTTCACGTAAAAAAAAGCTGCTTGAAAAGCAAAAAGAAGGCAAAAAGAAAATGCGCAAGCTTGGCAGCGTAGAGGTGCCAAGTGAAGCATTTACCGCAGTATTAAAGCTGGATGGAGATTAAATTTGAAGATATTATGTATTGGTGATATAGTGGGCGATGGCGGTATGGATATTATATGCCGCCGCCTGCCATCACTGAAATCAGAGCTTGGCGCCGATATATGTATTGCAAACGGAGAAAATGCCGACACCTCCGGTACGGGAATTACTGAAAATATTGTAAACGAGCTGTTTTGCCACGCGGTAGACGTGATAACTACTGGCAACCACGCTTTGCGCCGTGCAAGCGCAGAGCTATATACAGAAAATGATACTGTACTTATGCCTGCAAATTATCCTAATCAAGACAGCAACGCATCTTATTGTGAGCTTGATTATGGCAAATACTCTGTGCTAATAGCAAATATCAGCGGTGTTGCATTTATGGAGCCGCTTGATAACCCATTTAACTGTGCCGATAAAATAATAAAAAACAGCAATGCCAAATATAAAATAATAGATTTTCACGCTGAGGCAACCGCCGAAAAGGAAGCCTTTGCTTATTATCTTGACGGGCGCGTATCTGCAATATTCGGCACACATACACACGTAGCTACTGCCGACGAGCAAATATTGCCTCTTGGCACAGGATATATTACCGATGTGGGAATGAGCGGCCCTGTTTACTCTGTGCTTGGTGTAGAGCCGCAGCTTGCCATTACAAAGCAGCGTTTGCATTTACCTGTGCGCTTTAAAACAGCAAGCGGAAAATGCGCAATAAACGGTGCGCTTTTCACCTTAGATGAAAGCGGAAAATGCACAGAGGTAAAGCGAGTGAGGGTGTGCGAATGAAAAATAAGCTTCGCTATATAGCGCTTTTATGCGCAATATCTATATGCTTTACGAGCTGTAATAAAGACAATAAAGAAGTTATTGCAAATGCGCCGTCGAGCGAGCCATCAGCCGACGACACTATTAAAAGCGATACTCCGCTTATTTTGGCTTACAGCGAGCAAGGTGGGCTTAACCCTTATCTTACGCAAAACAATATTACTTTGCAATTGTGTGATTTATTGTACGAAAAGATGATACAGATTGCGCCTGATATGACATTGCAAATGCGAGCGGTAAGCGATGTGCGGATAAACGGTCTTAACGTTACCATATATCCCGACACAAGCTATACTTACAAGGACGGCACAAATGTGAGCGCCGAGGATATCGCCGCTTGCATAAATGCGGCACGCACAAACGTATTATATAAAGCACAGCTTGCCAATATTGATAAAATAGAGATAGCACAAGGCAATGTAAATATTACCTTGCTTGCGCCCGACAGCTTGTTTGCATATTTATTATGCCTGCCTGTGATAAAAGCTTCGGATATTGCAAGCGGCACACCTATGTCATCGGGACGATATTCGTTTGACGAAAATCTTTTGCGCCGAAATGAAGCTACTAAAAGCGCTACTCCGATATTGCCTGAAACAATAAAGCTAAAGAGCGTAGACAGCTTTGATGAAATAATAAATGCACTTAGTGTAGGCGAAGTAAGCTTATACGCTACGGAGCAGGAAAATAATTCCTCATCTACCACTACAAGCTTGCAATCGTTTTACAAAATGAACAATCTTGTTTTTATAGGGCTTAATTCAAAACGAGGCGAAAACAGCATATTGTCTTATCCTGACGGGCGCAAAGCAATAAATGCAATGCTTGATAGACAGCTTATTGCCGATAAATGCTATTATTCAAGAGCATATCCTGCCACAGGTGCGATAAATAGCTTGTACCCTTGTGTTTCATCACAGCAATTACTTATGCCAAATGCCGATATCGCAAGTGCAGATGCGCTTATCACTTCGCTCGGTTTTGATAAAAACTCTCTTGATGGATATTATAATAAAAAGAAAAAGCGATTGGAGCTAGAGCTGCTTGTGTACTCAAACAGCACTTATAAGCGCTATACCGCCAATCTTATCAAAGAGCATCTCGGACAAAACGGAATATATGTAAACATTATTGAGACGGATAATTTTGATATTTACACACAAAAAATTGCCGCAGGCGAATTTGATATGTACATCGGCGAGATAAAGATGTATAATAATATGGATTTAGTACCATTTTTACAAGGAGGCGCAGTAAGCAGCGGCATCTCGATGAGCGAAGAGCTTATTGCCGCATACTCCGCCTTCAAAGAAAACAGTACTAACGCCCCTGCCTTTGAGCAGATTTTTGCGCGTGAGATGCCATATATACCGCTGCTTTGGCGATGTGGCTCTCTTGTTACCACTAAGAACGTCCACGGTATAATACCTTGTATAACAGATGTGTTTTTCAATATGGATGCTCTTGAATGTACAGATGCTAAAACGCAGGATACAATGAATATTAAGTAAGGAGTGATACGCGTGATAAAGTTTTACAATACACTTGGCAAGGTTTGCATTACCGAAGATTATTTTGCGGGGCTTGTAAGCGCGGCAGCACAGAGCTGCTACGGAGTAGCCGGTATGGCATCGGGCAGCACGCAGGACAGCGTGAGGTCTTTGGTGTTCGGAGACAATTTCCCCGATAAGGGTGTACGCGTTACCGAGGATAACGGGCGGCTTATTATAGAGCTTCATATTAAAGTAACATACGGTCTTAATATTTCCGCAATAGTTAAAAGCATTACTCATAAAGTAAAATATGCCGTAGAGGAAGCTACGGCGCTTACAGTACAGCGCATCGATGTGTCGGTAGACGACATAGTTTCCTTATAAACACATAGAGGTGAAATATAGTAATGATTACAGGTAAAAAATTAAGAGACAGTATTATATCAGGCGCAAACCATCTTGATAACCAAAAAGCTTATGTAGATGAGCTTAATGTATTCCCCGTACCGGACGGTGACACAGGCACTAATATGAGTATGACGATAAATGCCGCAAGAGCAGAGCTTTTAAAGCTGCCCGACGATTGCACAGTAGAAAAAGCTGCGCAAACCACGGCTTCTGCTATGCTGCGCGGTGCGCGAGGCAACTCGGGAGTTATCTCAAGCCTTTTGTTTCGCGGCTTTTCCAAAGCATTATCGGGCAAAAAAAACGCAGATACTTCGGATTTGCTCTTAGCACTTGAAAAAGGTGTAGAGGGCGCGTACAAAGCTGTAATGAAGCCTACCGAGGGTACAATGCTTACAGTGGCGCGTGTGGCAAGCGAGGATGCAAGCGCAAGCTCTATCAAAGACGAAACAGAGCTATGGCAATTAGTATGCGCAAGTGCGCAGCGTGCGCTTGATAATACCCCCGAGCAGCTCCCTGTCCTCAAAAAAGCAGGTGTAGTAGATGCAGGCGGACAAGGGCTTATGTATATTTTCGCAGGTATGCTCTCTGTTATTAAAGACGACTGCATTATAGCTTGCGACGAAGCACCCGAAAAAAAGGCAAAGCTTTCCTCCAGTGCCGCAGGTAAAGGCGTATATGCCGACGACCTTATGGACGTAGAGGATATAGTAAACGGATATTGCACAGAGTTTCTTGTAAACAAGAGCGATGCTGCCAATGCAGAGCGTTTGCGTGCATTTTTGGAATCTAACGGAGACAGCGTAGTGGTGGTAGATGATGATGAAATCATCAAATGCCACGTTCATACGCAGGATCCGGGCAAGATTTTATCTAAAGCTGTAGAACACGGCTATCTTACAAGTATGAAGATAGAAAATATGCACGAGCAGTTTTTATCTCGTCAAAGTCAGGGACAGGGGCTTAAAAAGCAAGCTGATGCAGAAGCTAAAAACGAAGTATGCGAATTTGCCTATGCCGCTGTAGATGACACACGCAGCTTTGGTTTTGTAGCTGTTGCCGCAGGCGAGGGCTTGCGCACAATTTTCCAAGACCTCGGCGCAGATGCTGTAGTATCCGGCGGACAGACGATGAATCCGTCTACCGAAGATATAGTAGATGCCGTGCAGTCCGTAGGTGCAAAAACCGTGTATGTATTGCCAAATAATAAAAATATAATTATGGCTGCCGAAATGGCGCAAAAAATAGCAGACCGCAAAATTGTGGTATTGCCCACACGCACCATTCCGCAGGGCATTACAGCAATGCTTAATTTTGACGGTGATGCAAGCGAAACCGACAATACCATCAATATGATGAAATCCGCAGACAAGGTGCAGACAGGGCTTATCACCTTTGCCGCTCGCAACAGTGATTTTGACGGCAAAAAGATTAAAAAAGGTGAAATATTGGCTCTTGAAAACGGTAAGCTGGTAGCTACAGGCACAGATATTGCCAAAAGCACTTACCGCCTTGCACGCTCTATGTGCAATAAAGACACTAGCTTTATCACTGTGATTTCGGGCTGTGATGTAGATGAAGAGGATGCAGAGCGCACTACGGAGCTTGTGCGTGCCAAATGTCCTGCCAATGTTGAGGTAACACATTTAAATGGCGGTCAGCCTGTGTATTACTATATGATTAGCGTGGAATAAAAGTAAAAATAAACTTGCAATAGTGGATAGTGAATAGCAAAAAGCTATTTTCTATTCACTATTGTTATATTATTGTGTGGGGAGATGACGATTATTAAGGTGCAGTTTGTAAAGGGTGTTGGGGAAAAATCCGCCTTGCGCCTTAATAAGCTCGGCATTTTTACAGCCGAGGATTTACTATGCTACTATCCGCGCGATTACGTAGATTACTCCGAGATTTATCCTTTGGCAAGCGCCCCATACGATATTAAATGCGTGGTAAAAGCAGTAGTTTTCGGCAAAACAGGCGCTGTGCGCGTGCGCGGCGGCAAATCTATGTACAAAGCCTCGGCAGGAGACGAAACAGCGGCGCTCACCCTTACTTGGTTTAACAATCCATACGCTTTGGCGGCCTTAGAGATAGACAGTCAATATCTTTTTTATGGCAAAATAGGCGGAAATCTCGCCGTGCGCGAGATGATAAGCCCTGCCGTTTTATCTTGTAAAAAGGCTTCTATATCGCCGTTTGTCCCTGTATATCCGCTTACACAGGGGCTTACCTCCGCTTATATTGCCAAATGTGTAAAAAACGCGTTTGCAATAATGCCCGACATTGCAGAAACCTTGCCTAACGAAATTATCGCAAGGTACAAGCTTTGCTCGCGCATAGCAGCACTACATAAAATACATTGTCCGCAAAGCACAGACGATATTAAAGCGGCACGCAGACGGCTGATATTTGATGAGCTATTGTGCTTACAGCTCGGTATGCTTAATTTGCGAAAACGCGGCCGTGCGCTTACAGGTGCTGCAATGCACGATGCTCCTTTAGACGATTTTTGGGCGGCAATGCCTTTTAAACCCACCTCAGCGCAAGTGCGCAGTGCAAACGAGCTACGCCTTGACCTAATACAGCAAACCCCGATGAACAGGCTTTTGCAGGGTGATGTAGGCAGTGGCAAAACAGTGGTAGCTGCCGCAGGCATTTATTTGGCGCATAAAAACGGATATCAAAGCGTACTTATGGTGCCTACGGAGATATTGGCACGTCAGCACACTGCCACGCTCTCACAGCTTTTAGCGCCCTTTGGCATTAAAGTAGCTTTGCTTTCGGGCAGTGTAAAAGGTGCAAATCGCAAAGCAGTATTGGCGCAGATATCGAGCGGAGAAATAAATTTGGTGATAGGCACTCACGCTGTGATAGAGGGCAAAGTGAATTTTGCGCGATTGGGATTTGCCATTACAGACGAACAGCACCGCTTTGGTGTGCGCCAGCGCAGCTTGCTTGCAAGCAAGGCAGATAATCCGCATTTGCTTGTAATGAGTG
>JAVWEG010000052.1:0-8190 GCA_036641735.1 Oscillospiraceae bacterium | reverse complement strand
ATACTTGATGAGCTGCCCCCCGGCAGGCGCAAAATAAAAACCTATAGTGTTACAGGCAAAAAACGGCGCGATATGTATGGATTTCTTTTAGAGCATATCGCACTCGGCGAGCAATGCTATATAGTATGTCCGCTTATAGATGATAATGAAAGCGAGCTTGCAGCCGTGACACAGTATTACGAAAATACGGCAAAGCCCTTATTAAAAGGTGCGCGCGTAGGGCTGATGCACGGTAGGCTAAAGGCTGATGACAAAGCAAGGGTAATGCAAAGCTTTGCAGACGGTGAGCTTGATGTGCTAGTATCCACTACCGTAATAGAAGTAGGAGTAGATGTAAAAAATGCCACTATTATGGTGATAGAAAATGCCGAGCGCTACGGCTTATCCGCACTGCATCAGCTTCGCGGACGTGTAGGGCGCAACAGCAAGGACGCATACTGTATACTTATCAGCGACAACACAAACGAAAGCGTACAAAAGCGGCTATCCTTTTTGTGCCATAATCAAGACGGGTTTGAAGTGGCTAAATATGACCTTGAAACGCGCGGCCCGGGAGATTTCTTCGGCGACAGACAGCACGGCTTACCTCAGCTTAAAATTGCAGACCTTGCCAAAGACAGCCGCATTTTATATGCCGCGCAAAAAGAAGCTGTGGATATAAATAATCAAGATCCCGAGCTTAGTAATCATACGGAATTAAAAAAAGCCGTGGACGCTCTGTTTAAAGAGCGTCTCACAGGCAATTAGAGGTGAAAATATGCTTGGCACAATAATAAATTCCATTGCAATAATAATAGGTGGAATTATAGGTTTAGCTGCTAAAAAAGCAATAAACCCCACCTTTGAAAAATCCATTAATAAGGCTCTTGGATTAGCTGTGCTGATACTTGGCATTAATGGAGTAATCAGCTCTATGTTTACAATAAAAGACGGCAAGCTTGCAAGCGGCGGCGAGCTTTTGCTGATAATCAGCTTAGTACTGGGTACTTTTATCGGCGAAGCACTGCATATAGACGAGCATTTAGCACATTTCGCCTCAAAGCTCGAGCGCAAATGCGGCACCTCGGGCTTTGCCGCAAGCTTTGTAAACGGCACGCTTATTTATTGTGTAGGTGCTATGGCAATAATAGGCGCGCTTAATGACGGGCTGCGCGGCGATATCTCCGTGCTGCTTACAAAGAGCCTTTTAGATGGCATTTCCAGTGTAGTGCTTGGCGCTACTCTTGGCGGAGGAGTAATATTTACCGCTATCCCCGTGTTTATATATCAAGGCAGTATTACACTTTTGGCAGGGCTGTTACAGCCGTATCTTACAAGCGAATTGCTCAATAATTTATGCGCCGTGGGATTTGCCCTTGTGCTGTGCATTGGGTTTAACTTTATAGCCGATACTAAAATAAAAACCGCTAATATGCTGCCTGCTTTGCCCGTAGTATTATTGCTTAGCCTAATACCTAATTTGCCTTTTTAAGGTTACAAATTTATCCGTGTTCTGCTCCTGCAATAAGATATTTGTATATCTGCAAACGATATTTTTCATATAATCCAAGCTTTATGTACAATGCCTTATAATATGCAAACAGATTGCGCTTTGTAGACATAATATTGCGCCAATTTATCGCCGTGGCGCATATACCGCTATTGTTTTTTACATAATAATAAACAGGCTGTGTAAGCGCCGCAAAATGCTGTGAAAAGCGAATAAACTCAAGATTAAACAAAAAATCCTCGCTCCAGTTAAGCTCCTCACTGCATAAAATATTATGCTCTTTAATAATGCTTGCGCGATACAGCTTATTCCATAGCACACCATAATAAAAGCTGGCAGGTGCGCTCATAAGCTCTTTGGCAAATTCCACTCTGTTCATTGTATCGCCGCGCTGCAAAAATCCGTAAACATTTACCTCTTCTTTATCCACTCTGTAATAATGTGCTATCACCATATCTGCCGCAGCTTGCTGCGCTCTTGCTACTAAAAGCTCTGTGGCATTTTCAACGAGATAATCGTCTGCATCTGCAAACTGAATATAAGCACCTGTAGCACGTTTGATAGCTATATTGCGCGTGGCGGAAACTCCGCTATTGAGTTTATCTATCATAACAATGCGCTTATCCACATCGGCATACATTTTGCATATATGTCCGCTTGCATCATCACTGCCATCATTTACAAGCAATATTTCGAGATTTTCGTAGCTTTGCCTTCGCACGCTCTCTATACAGCGCGCAAGCCCGGGAGCTGCGTTATATACCGGTATTATCACACTTACAAGCGGCTGCATAGCAAAGCCCTCTTTCATAATTTATAATATTATTTTAGCACGAAAATAGTTAAAAATCCATAAAAATTATATCACATTCCATTATTGTATAACAATTGCAAATCTGCTATAATAAATGCGGAAAGAAAAGGTGAAACAAATGAGATTTAAAAATTTAATTGCTGTTGGCATAGCCGCTTTAGCAGGCGCTTTAGCCGTAAAATTAATACAAAAACGTGAAAACGAGCTTACCGCCGAGTGGCGCGAGGTAGCAAACGATGAAGCCGAACAGCCTTGTGATAAAAAATGCGATAATATGCAAGAGCCTTGTGCCGCCGATGAAACGCGTGAACCGATAGATCCTACTACTATAGCAGATGCAGAAGATTTTAAAAACTGGGACGAGCTTGGCTGTCAGGGATAATTATATTTTATAAGCGCGCAGTGCGCGTTTATTTTTATTGTGATATTAGGAGAGATAAAATGACTAAGGTTACTATTTTTTCAGGCTTTTTGGGTGCAGGCAAAACCACTTTGATAAAAAAGCTTATTAAAGAACTGTACAAAGGCGAAAAGCTTGTGCTTATTGAAAACGAATTTGGAGAAATAGGCATAGACGGCGGCTTTATGCAAGATGCAGGTGTAGAAGTAGCGGAGATAAATTCAGGGTGCATTTGTTGCAGCCTTGTGGGAGATTTTGGGAAAGCGCTCGAAAAAGTAATTCAAGATTATGCCCCCGAACGTATTTTGATAGAGCCATCGGGCGTAGGCAAATTATCAGACGTGATAAAGGCTGTAAAAAACGTAAATTGTATAGACAAAATAGAGCTGGACGGATATATCGCTGTAGCTGATGCCTCTAAATGCAAGGTATACATCAAAAATTTCGGAGAATTTTATAAAGACCAAATACAATCGGCAAGTGCAATACTTTTAAGCCGTACTAAGCATATGGACGATGCAAAGCTTACAGCGGCTATAACGTTGCTACGCGAATTAAACTCGGCTGCCCCTATTGTTACTACCCCGTGGGACGAGCTGCCGTCAGCGGAGCTAAAGGACGTATTGGCAGGCAACACAACAGCGCTTGAGGATATTGACGAACACGAGCATCATCACGATGAGCATTGCAGTTGCCACGAGCATCACGGCGAACACGAGCATCACGATGAGCATTGCAATTGCCACGAGCATCACGGCGAACACGAGCATCACGATGAGCATTGCGATTGCCACGAGCATCACGATGAGCATTGCAGCTGCCACGAGCATCATCACGCAGATGATGTATTTACAAGCTGGGGCAAAGAAACACCCAGAAAATACAGCGAAACAGAGATAGATGCTATATTAAAGGCGCTCGATAGCGGTAATTACGGCAAAGTACTGCGCGCTAAAGGAATAGTGCCTACCGCAAACGGCACTTGGCTGCATTACGATTATGTGCCTGAGGAGATAAATATCCGCACTGGTGCGGCCTCTTATACAGGACGTATTTGTGTAATAGGCGCAGAGCTTGAAGAGACAAAGCTATGCGAGCTTTTTGGCATATAGGTGGATAAGATGAAAGAGCTTCCAGCATATTTATTTGTCGGATTTCTTGATGACGGCAAAACGAGTTTTATCAGTGAAACACTTGCAGATCCTGCTTTTTGTACAGGAGAACGCACTTTACTCATTTTATGTGAAGAGGGCGAAACAGAGTACGACAGCAGTAAATTTATAAATGACAATGTAGTGATAGAGACAATAGACGATGAAAAAGCGCTCACGGAGTCCTTGCTTACAGCTATGGAAAAAAAGCACAAGCCAAGCCGTGTATTAATAGAATACAATGGTATGTGGGAGCTGCCGAGCATATATAACGCTATGCCAAAGCACTGGTTTATTTACCAAAATATTTGCATTGCCAATGCAGAAGTATATACCTCTTACCTTACCAATATGCGCAAGCTTTGCTTTGACAAGCTGCAAGATGCAGAGGCTGTGCTTTTTAATCGCTGTACAGAGGATACCGACAAGGCTATGCTTCACCGCACTGTACGCAGTGTAAACAGAGGCGCTAACATAATGTTTGAGCGCTGTGACGGCAGCATAGACGAGGACGACATTATAGATGAGCTTCCGTTCGATAAAAAGCAAAGCAGCTTTTCCGTAAAAGACGAAGATTACGGGCTGTTTTACCTTGATATTATGGAGCATCCCGAACAATATGAGGGCAAGCATATTACATTTAAAGCATATGTGTGCCGCACCGATAAAGTAGACGAAAACTGCATAGTAGCAGGGCGCTTTGGTATGACGTGCTGTGCTGAGGACATCTCTTTTATTGGGCTTGTATGCGAGGGCAAAGAAGCAAGCACGCTTATTCATCGCACTTGGGTAATGGTGAGCGGCGATATAAAGAGCCGCCGTCACGATGAAATATACGGCGGTATGGGGCCGTGGCTTGTAAACGCTGCTTTCTCCCCTGCCGAAGTGCCAAAAGAGGAGCTTGTACGCTTTAATTAAATTACGAATGGAGATATATAATGTCTGCACATCAAGACAAGGCAGAAGCCTTATTTTTGCAAGGATATAATTGCTGCCAATCGGTGCTTGGCGCTTTTGCCGAGGATTTAGGCTTGCCGTTTGAAACGGCATTAAAGCTTGCCTCAGGCTTTGGAGGCGGTGTGGGCAGACAGCGTGGGCTTTGCGGAGCTGTAAGCGGCATATGTATGGCTTACGGGCTTGCAAAGGGGTATTCGTCTTTTGATGCAGGCGAAGAAAAGCAAGCTACATATCTTGGCATACAGCAGCTATGTGCCGAGTTTAAATCTCAAAACGGCAGTGTGATATGCGCGCAGCTTTTAGACGAAGAAGAAAACGGTGTTTTTTCACCTCCCGAAAAGCGAACGCAGCAATATTATGCCACTCGTCCGTGCAAGGATTTAGTGCGCAGTGCCGCTTTAATATTAGATAATGTACTATAAAAAAAGCTGCTGTACAAAACAATTTATCGTTTTGTACAGCAGCTTTTCTATTTTTTATGATTTTCTAATAGCGCTTTTATTTTTTCGTGCGGATCGATAATGGCAGACACCGACATATCGTGATTTAATGCCGCCACAAAATATGCAATATACTTTGATACATCTACCTCGTGGAACCACTCGCGTGACAGCAGCTCTTTTGTGCGATAAGTAAGATTAGTGCCGAAAACACCTGCAATCATACCTTCACTGTAAGCCTTGTCAAATTCATCTAAGCCATTAGTAAATATAGCATACGTGGCATTGGCAAAAATGCGCTTTGCGCCTTTTTCTTTAAGATTATATGCTATATCAAGCATACTTTCACCCGACGAAATAATATCGTCTGCGATGAATACATCTTTGCCCTCTACGCTCTCGCCTAAATATTCGTGAGCTACTATCGGATTGCGACCGTTTACTATTGTAGAATAGTCGCGGCGCTTATAAAACATACCAAGATTTACTCCAAGCACACTCGCATAATACATATTGCGGTTCATCGCGCCCTCATCAGGGCTTACCACCATAAAATGCTCACGGTCAAACTCTAGGTCGGGCAGCGCACGCATCATACATTTAAGCACTTGATACGTAGGCATTACATTGTCAAATCCCATCAGCGGTACTGCGTTTTGCATACGAGGATCGTGCGCATCAAATGTTACTATATTGGCTACGCCCATATTTTGCAGCTCCTGCAATGCAACAGCACAGTCTAGGCTTTCACGATAGCTGCGGCGATGCTGGCGCGAGCCATACAGCATTGGCATTATCACATTAATACGATGTGCTTTGCCGCTTGCCGCTTGAATAATGCGCTTTAGGTTTTGAAAATGGTCGTCCGGCGACATAGAATTTTCGTGTCCGAAAATTTTATATTTGCCGCTGTAATTGCCTACATCTATCAAGATGTACAAATCGTCACCGCGCACAGTGGACTTTATAAGCCCTTTACCGTCGCCTGATGAAAAACGAGGACATTCGCTTTCAATAATAAAGGTTTCCTGTTCGCTGCCTGTCTCTTTTGCCCAGCGCATAAGATGTGCATTAATTTTGGCTGCCAGCTCCTCGGCACCCGGTGCCGCTATAAATCCCAAATCCGCTACGCGATTTTCTGCTTTGAAAAAGTCGATTGCTTTACTGCCTTGTGACATTTACATCAAGCTCCCCACATTTATAATCCATTGTCTATATGATATCACAAATACCTCCAAAAGCGGACACTAAAATACATAATTCTTCTTTTTCTGTATTATGCCCACAAACAGCACCTAAAAAGCAGTATTTATTATGTAAAATTATTATAAATTCTTTGCTATGTTTTACAAATACTTCACAATACTTATTACAAAAGTGTTATAATGGTATCATTACTAATGCAAAGGATGAGGCTATGAATATTTTATTTTTTCTCACTCCCAAGAGCGATGTTGCATTTCTGTACGATGATTACACCTTACGGCAGGCTCTCGAAAAGATGGAGCATCACCGTTATTCATCAATACCGATACTTAGCCGCACAGGCGAATATGTGGGTACTATTACTGAGGGCGATATATTATGGGCGGTAAAAACCAAGTTTTCTTTATCGATGCGCGATGCCGAGAATTTACCTATCAGCGAAATACCTCATAAACGCGACAATACTCCCGTACACGTAAACACTAATATGGAAGAGCTGGTATTTGCCGCAATGAGCCAAAACTTTATCCCCGTAATAGATGATAAAAACAGCTTTATCGGTATAATCAAGCGTAAAAACATTATTCAATATTGCTACGACCAATCTAAAAAATCTAAAACTAATATATAATAAAAAATATGCTGCGAGCAATTTGCTCACAGCATATTTTTTTATTAGCCGAAGAATTTTTCTTTATATCCCACTACAAATTTAGCTATATTGTCAATTTTACTCGCTTTTAAAATTCTGTTCAAAACGTAGAAAATCGCATCAATATCTGCTTTAAATATGGCATCATTCCCCCTTGACAGGTTTTATTAAACAGCTTGTTTTGTTGATAGTTTTCAACGAAATGTTGAAAACTACTCATTTTACCCACTTTAAACACTCTCTAAATGGCTACACAATCAACTTTGTTAACACTTTCAACAGAGTTTTCAACATTCGCCGTAAAAAATAAGGCTTTGAAATAGTCTACAAAGTGTATAACGACCTTTACTTATATCCATAAGAAAGCTTAAAACTTGCACTTGACAAAATGAATAAATATGTATAATGCGGCGATACTGAAATATGCAATAACGGGAGGAGATTAGAATGAAAGGCACAAATAAAAATATTATAGAAATTACCGATACGGACAATGAATTTATAGAGCGTGTAATCGTATTTATGAAGCCGAATTGCGGTAAAATTACAATTGCAAACCGCCTGCTTGAAGCCAATAAATATGTGTCGGGGCTTGTTACCGTAAGCCGTGTACCGTGGTTTGCACATTCGCGCACCGTGCTTTGCATATTTGCGGCTGTGTTTATCTTGGCAATAATAGGTGTTGTTATATTTATTTGATGTGAAAATATAGCAAAACTTATCACAATCTGTTATACTATATAGATATATACAACTAAATGGAGGTACTATGGAAAATAATGAATTGCGCGAGGAAAGCACCCTTGCTTATGGTAAAAATGCAGTAACTGAGCTTTTAAAAAGCGGTAGCGGTGTAGACACCGTGTTTGTACAAGATAGTATGAATGAAGCTATGGCAGGCTATTATACAGCACTTGCTAAAGAAGCAGGCGCTGTAGTAAAGCGTGTACATACACAAAAGCTTAACAATATCTGCGGCAACGATAATCATCAAGGTGTAGCTGCCTATGCGTCGAGTATAGAATATCTGTCGCTCGAGGAATTAATGGCAAAGAGCAAAGAGCGCGCGGAAGCACCGTTT
>JAVWEG010000051.1:0-16688 GCA_036641735.1 Oscillospiraceae bacterium | reverse complement strand
GTCAGGAGAAATTGTAGCTGTATTTGAACAAGGGGAAGAAAGCGCGTGCGGTGTTGTGGCGGTGCTGGAATATCTGGTAAAGCGCTTTGATGGAATAGACGGCTGCTTTGCAATCCACGTAAACGCAAGCGTACCTGAGGGCAAAATTTCTGCACGTTCAGGATATGTTATGTGCGGAGCGCTTGGCGTAGATGTGGAGCTAACCGGAAGTGGTGGACACAGCTCGCGCCCCGATTTGTGCAACAATCCCACAGACTGTTTTGTCAGCATTTACAACGATATTGCCTCTATTCGTATGCGCCACACTCATCCTGAGGAGTGCCTTACTCACGCAATTTGTTTGCTGCAAGGCGGCTCAAAAACTAATATTATTCCGGACAAATTGCAGTTTTCGTGTATGGCGCGTTTCTTCCGTGAAGATGTCTGTGGCAGACCGTTTTTGGAAGCTTTGAAAAAAATTATAGAAAAAGATGCACAAATATATGATTGTGTGGTAAAATATAACTATATTATGGAACCTACTCCAAGTGTATACAACGACGAGGTATGTGCTGAATTGGCAAACAAATGCCTAAAGTGTTCGCTTGGAGAGGATGCAGTTATTAAAGCCGATCCGTGGATGGCATCTGAAACCTATTCGCTTTACACCTTGATGTACAGTGGTGTTTTGGCATTTTTGGGTATACAGAACGATATTGGTTGCGGTGCGCCGCACCATTCGGCAGAATTTGACCTAAATGCAGATATGCTGTATAAAGGGACAACGGCATTTGTATCATATGCCATTAATTTCTTAGACAGTAGCTTTTCTTCTCCGCCGCGCAAGCCTGCTTGTGAAGTATTGGCGCAGCTCAAGAAAACGCTTTAAAAATTCAACGGGAGGGTTCCTATGGAATTGCCAACAAGTAAACAGTCTATCGACCAAGATTATGCTAAACTTAGCCGTAATGCAAATCAGCTATATGAATTTGTGATGCTCTATCACGACTATATCTATCAAGCGAGAGATTATGGCAACGGTGATTTAATAAGAATGGTTGAAGTTCACACTTTGACTATGATAGAGGATTCACCGGGAATTACGATAAGTGAGCTGGCTGAGCTGTGGGGGCGCACTAAGGGAACCGTGTCCGTCAATGTAACTGCACTTGAAAAAAAGGGCTATATTTACCGACAAAATGAGGACAACAATGCGAAGGTTGTGCATTTATATGTCACAGACAAGGGCGCCTCGTTAAGCACTATTCACAAGCTATATGACAATGTGGATATTTTGCAAACGCAGGCAGCTTTATTTAAAACTTGTACTCCTAAAGAGCTAGACTGCTTTTATAAAGTTCTGTCATCGTATTTAAAGATGCTGTTAGAGGAAAAATCAGAAGCAAAGGCAAATCAAAAGCAGCATCACAAAGAAAATTGATATAGGTTTTTATGGCTCTATACTAAATGCTGGGGTACGAGGAGAATAGAGCTAAAATAAAAAGTAAAAAGATAGAGCATATTCAAAAATCCTGTAAAATGGAATTGACTAAACACCAATTTCAAAGGAGAATGAATATGCTCTATATTAATTTTACAGCAAAAATGCTCGGATTGGAAGATGTTATAATAACCTAAAAGGTGGCTGTTGCCACAGCGCTACGCGCCTTGCAAAGCAAAGCTTTGCACTTTTAGAACATTGAAACACGCAAAAGCGGAGCGCCGCTTTTGTTGACAATGTCAAATAAAGTTACAGTGAGTTTCACCACAAATCGTTATGTTGGGGCTAAAATCGACAAATATGTTATTGTGCTAAATCGTATTCATATCATTGTTTTGTTAGGGCGGCAAGAGCAGAGCCCTTGCCCTACTACCGAAACGAAAACGAATACGATTAATAAACTGCGATTATTTAAATCATTTTGATGACATTTGCTTTAACATAGCTTTTCTGTTATATTGTATTCAAGATTATTCATACAAAAAGGACAATATATAATGAAGAAAGTTTGTTTGGGTTCAATGGCTAATGGATTGAATGTAAATGGAGATTTTTCTGCATTTTGGAATATATCTCAATATGGAATTATGCCTGCAATGTGTGCCTTTATTGGCATTTCGATTATTGGCATTTTACTTGCAATATGGGGAATATTTGAAAAGAAAAACTAATTATTTAATTACCGATTTTTGAATATTAAGCTAATAAATATAATTTCATCAGCTTTGCATTTTATCTTGTTTTGCTTTATCGTCTTTGTAAATATAAATTTTTTTAAAAGATTGACAAAGTTAAAACTGCGTAGTAAAATATTTAAGAATTGAATATTCGGTAGGTGAGGCTACCGCAGGGATACGGGTTGCTGCCGCGGAGTAGTGGAGACACTATGAGAAGGTTTAACAGTTTATGTCGACAACAAGGCATAGAATAATGCGATTTCATCGCCCTGCGAAGCTAAAGCTTGAACGGTGATAAAATCGCAGATTTTGATTGTATCTTCATATTTTATATGGATTTCATCTTCCCTCGTCATTGTTTATGCTTTGACGAGGGATTTTTTTTATTTATCGTATTCAGTTTCAAAATAAATATTAAAAAAACGGAGGTGAGGAAAATGGACGCAGGAAGTAGTAGCGGCATAAATCCTGACGGGCGAAGTAAACTTGAAAATCAAAATTGCGCAGATAATCTGCGTTCTGTTTTTCTGCCTATAAAATAAATTTAATAGGTGTTTTTTTGTCCTGTATTTATGTCTTACTTCCATCACACTAAGCTGACAGCTTTGTCAGAGAAATGAAGGATAAGATTATGAAGAAAAATATGATTAAAAACACTGCGGCAAATATTGCCGCACCAAGCAAAAGGCTGCTTTGTGCAGCAGAGATGAACAGCGAAAAGCTGCTTTCTGAATACGAAACCTCGTGGAACGGCTACGATGAAGCAATGGTAGATTTTATGCGTGCGCGGTACGGTAAAAATGAAATTACCCATCAAAAGAGCAATTCGCTTTTAAAGCGCCTTATGTGTGCATTTATTAATCCATTTACGGCGGTGCTGTTTGTATTGGCACTTATTTCTGTGGTTACCGATGTAATTATTGCGGCACCTGCCGATCGAGATTTCACATCTGTAATCATCGTTATGACGATGGTAATCGTAAGCGGAACCTTGCGCTTTGTGCAAGAAACAAGATCCAATAAATCCGCTGAAAAGCTGAGCGCAATGGTAAAAACAACCACTGCTGTACAAAGAGGCGCAAATGGCAAAACAGAAATAGCTTTGAGCGAGGTTGTGGTTGGCGATATCATTCATCTTGCCGCAGGTGATATGGTTCCTGCCGATGTTCGTATTTTACAAGCAAAAGATTTGTTCGTCAGCCAATCCTCATTAACGGGAGAAAGCGAACCTCTTGAAAAAACTGCATATGAATATTCAAACAGCATTTGCAATCCGCTAGAGCTTGTGAACCTTGCTTTTATGGGTAGCAATGTTATTAGCGGCTCTGCCACTTGCATTGTCATTACCACAGGAAACGACACTGTGTTTGGCTCAATGGCTCAAGCTATCACCGGAAAAAAAGTAATTACCAATTTTGAAAAAGGAGTAAATTCCGTTTCTTGGCTACTCATTCGTTTTATGATGTGTATGACACCTGTTGTTTTGTTTGTAAACGGATTTACAAAAGGCGATTGGACACAAGCGTTTTTGTTTGCTCTTTCTGTTGCGGTGGGGCTTACGCCGGAAATGCTGCCTATGATTGTAACCACTACCCTTGCCAAAGGCGCAGTTAATATGGCGAAAAAAAAGACTGTTATAAAAAATTTAAATTCCATACAAAACTTTGGCGCAATGGATATTCTCTGCACAGATAAAACAGGAACTTTAACGCAGGATAAAGTAGTGCTTGAATACCATTTAGATATTCACGGCAATGAAAATGAGCGCGTGCTGCGCCACGCGTTTCTCAATAGCTTTCATCAAACGGGGCTTAAAAACTTAATGGATATTGCGATTTTAAGCCATATGCAAGAAAAAGAAATGATTGTTTTAAGCGAAAAGTATCATAAAGTAGATGAAATTCCATTCGATTTCAATCGTCGCAGAATGAGTGTTGTTGTGGCAGATGAAATAGGAAAAACGCAGCTCATCACTAAAGGTGCGGTAGAAGAAATGCTGTCAATATCAGCTTATGTTGAGTATCAGGGCAAAATTGAGCCGCTAACGAGCAGTATTCGCAGTGAAATACTGAAAACCATTGAGCAATTAAATGCTGATGGTATGCGCGTTATTGCGGTAGCGCAAAAAACAAACCCGTCTACAGTCGGTATTTTCTCTGTTGCAGATGAAACCGATATGGTACT
The DNA here is from genome assembly GCA_036641735.1 of Oscillospiraceae bacterium. Lineage (GTDB taxonomy): Bacteria > Bacillota > Clostridia > Oscillospirales > Ruminococcaceae > JAGPHI01. Next base: position 12,347 of record JAVWEG010000051.1, on the reverse strand, counting down.
TATGGGATACCTTGCATTTCTTGATCCTCCAAAAGAAACAACAAAATCCGCAATTAATGCACTGAAAGAATACGGAGTATCCGTAAAAGTGCTTACAGGCGACAATGATGCCGTCACTCGCTGCATCTGCCGTCAGGTGGGAATGAAGGTAGATAATCTGCTGCTAGGCACAGATATTGATAAAATGAATGACGAGCAGCTTTGCAAAGCGGCACAGGATACTAATGTGTTTACAAAGCTTTCTCCGCAGCAGAAAACGCGCATTGTAGCTGCCCTGCGTAAAAACGGACATACAGTTGGATTTATGGGTGATGGGATAAACGATGCCGCCGCGATGAAAGAAGCAGATGTTGGCATTTCTGTAGATACCGCAGTGGATATCGCCAAAGAATCTGCCGATATTATTTTGCTTGAAAAAGATTTGATGATTTTAGAGCAAGGTGTAATTGAAGGCAGAAGAACGTTTGGCAATACTATCAAATACATTAAAATGACAGCAAGCTCTAATTTTGGCAATATGTTCTCTGTGGTAGCGGCAAGCGCATTTCTACCTTTTTTACCTATGCTGCCTATTCAGATTTTAATATTAAACTTAATTTACGACATATCCTGCATTTCCATTCCGTGGGATAATATGGATAGCGATTATCTCAAAAAGCCACGAAAATGGGACGCATCGTCCATTGGTAAGTTTATGCTTTGGATTGGCCCTACAAGCTCCGTGTTTGACATTATGACATATGTAGTGATGTTCTTTATTATCTGCCCAAATGTATGCGGCGGCGCTTATGGCGCAAGCGGTGTAAATAATACACTGTTTATAGCACTGTTCAATGCAGGGTGGTTTGTGGAATCACTGTGGTCACAAACGCTTGTGATACATATGATTCGCACTCCTAAAATACCATTTATCCAAAGCAGAGCATCTTTGCCTGTACTCAGTGTCACCACTCTTGCCATTACTATAGGCACTATCATTCCATACACTACATTTGGCGCACAGCTTGGAATGTCGCCACTGCCTCTCACCTACTTCCCGTGGCTTATTGGTATGATTTTAGGCTATATGGCACTAGCTACCGTTATGAAAAAAATATATATTAAAAAATATAAGGAGCTATTGTAAATCGCTTATGCGCTTCACATAAACAAATTAAAATGATATAATATAGATTAAACACAGTGTACGGTACACGATATAAACGCTTTATTTGCAATGGTAAGGCCGAATACGGTACGCGCTATAACAATGTATTTCGTGCGGTCTTACCATTAATAAAGCGCAAAATCATATGAAGAAAATCGAATTTAGGCAATGGCATTAAGCTGTGCCGGATATAAGGTGCTAAAATGATACAAGATATTGTAAAAGACGAAAACTTTCTGCGCCTTCCCTCTATTGCGGCAACGAAGGCGGATTTATATGTGGCACAGGATTTACAGGATACCCTCGCCGCCAATGCCGATAGATGCGTGGGGCTTGCCGCCAATATGATAAATGTGGCAAAGCGCATTATTGCGGTGGACGATGACGGTACGATTTTAATACTGTTTAACCCAGAAATTATCAAATGCAATAAGCCGTTTGATACACGAGAAGCCTGCTTATCTTTAGAGGGTACTCGCCCTTGTAAACGATATAAAAGTATTAAAGTACAATATCAAAACAGCGATTTTGATGTACGGATAAAAACCTTCAGGGGTTTTACGGCGCAGATTATTCAGCACGAAATAGACCATTTAAACGGCATTATTATTTAAAGTAAACGCAAGTAAATCTATAGGCGGTGATAAAAATTAAAGGCAGACATTTTGAAATATTTATTTATTTACTTAAGCATAAAAAAACCACATATAAGCAGCTTGCCCAGCATTTTGAAGTGAGCGCAAAAACAATAGAGCGCGACATAAATCATCTGTCCTCTATCGGTATTCCGATATTTTGCACACAGGGTGTGGGCGGAGGTGTGCATCTTGATGAAAATTATAAATTCGGTACAAGCTTTTTTACAAAATCCGATATTCATCAAATAATTTTTGCACTTAAAATAATGAACAGCCTTTCAGGCGAGCCAAAGCACAATGCGGTAATTGATAAATTGTGCCTGATAGCTCCTGAACTGAGCGCAATGGTGGAGAGCGATGCCGAGCAATATCTTAGTATAGATTTGCTCACGGAAAAAGTAGAGATTGAGGATTGGATTTACGAAAAAATAGATTATTGCCTTGATAACGAGGTGCTTGCCGTGATTAACAATTCATTTACAGCGGCAGCAATTAATTATGTGCTTAAAGCCGACGGTCTATATTTGTTTTATTATCAAGACGGCTACAAGCTGATAAAATGCAAAGATATTAAGTCTATGCAGGCATCGGATATAAGCTTTGAGCGCAAATTTATCACTTACGAGGAATATAAAAAAACAAGCAGATAAACAAGACATTATGTGTCGTGTTTATCTGCTATTATTATATTCGGAGGGTGAAAATAATGAACCAAAACATTTACGAACAAAAATCACTGACGAAGCTTATTTTTATATTCGGAATACCGTCAATAGCATCATTGATGATAGAAATGCTTACAGGCATTGTAGATACTGCTTTTGCCGGAAATTTGCCGAATATAGGAGAAAGCGCGCTTGCCGCAATGGCAATAATTTCGCCGATACTTGGCATTTTCACAGCATTGCAAACTTTATTTGCAATGTCTACAGGCATTTTAATTGCCAAGTATTTAAACCACGAGCAAAAGCAAAAAACAAGGTATACTACAGGTGTGGTGATGAGCGCGATAATGGCGCTCATCACATCTTTTGTGTGCTATTTTTCGCTGTCTGCAATATTAACAGCGCTAAAAGCCGATGGGCAGATATTCGTTTTGGCAAAACAGTATTTGCAAATACAGCTTATCAGTAATATTGCAAGCAGTATCGGATATACATTAACTTGCTGTATCAGAGCATTTGGATATCCAAAAACAGAGGTGAAGATTATCACTTGCGCTGTATGTGTAAATATTGTATTTAATTTTATTTTTGCTTTTGTGTTTAATCTTGGCATTGCAGGGCTTGCTTTGGGTACTCTTGTAAGTGAAAGCGTATGCGCAATAAGTGCAATATTGTTTTTAATAAAGAAAAAGCTTTGGATATCTAATGAGCGCATACCTATTCGCAGCTTTATGCACAGTGCATTTGAGCTGTTTAAAATCGGCATAGCGCAAACGGCAATACAGGTGCTTGGCGGCTGCACGGGCTTTGTGCTAAATGCACGGCTTTTGTCGCTCGGCTCTATGATGCACGTTGCCGCGTACAGCGTGGTACAGCGTATTTATACTTTTATTTTAATGCCGATTGTAGGGCTTACGCAAGGTGTGCAAAATATTATTTCTTATTTTAGCGGTAATGATGACAATGTCAAAATAAAAAAGGTGTCAAAAATTACTATGCTTTTATGCTCGGGATACGGATTTATTGCATTGCTGGCGGTGCTGCTTTTTGGGCAAAACCTTGCTTCATTATTTGGCGGCAATTTTGAAATAACAGCTATAGCAAAAACCGTTTTGCTAATAGTATTTATGGGATTCCCTCTTATAGGAATATTATATACAGATATGACTTTGCTGCAAGTAACACAGCACGAGCTTGCATCCGTTTTACTTATTTTGTCAAGACAGGTATTCTTTTTAATTCCACTTGTATATTTAATTCCGTATTTAATTACGATTACGGGAATTAATGTAGAAGCCGTAATGTCTTTGTTTTTCTGTATGCCTGTTGCGGATTTATTATCGGTGATATTCGCATCTGTTGTAAAAAAAGCAATATCGCGTAAAGAAAATTGCCATTAAATTAAGCATTTAATTTGCCATACAAAAAGCTCGTTTTGAAAAGGTTCATCACCTTTCCAAAACGAGCTTTTTGCGCGCATCTCTTTGCGTTTATATATTTTTTTGCTTTCTGCCTTGCGTGTAACGGGGCTTACTCCGTGCCACGTACCTCTGCGCATAAGAGCTATTTTGCGCTTTTCTTTTTTCGACAGCTTTTCTGTCGGGATAAAATTGTCCATTTGTTTTGCCTCCTTTAATAGGCTATTTATTTGCAAATAATTCTTGCATTATTAATAATACCAAATTAATGCCTATAACGCAAATGCAAAATTTGCTGTATTTTTTAAATAGATATGTTACAATGATTATAAATATTAAAAAGGTGGGCGGCAGATGAGTGGTATTTTACAATTTTTAATAGTAGGTATCGGAGGATTTGCAGGCTCTTGCTTGAGGTATGCTTTTACTAAGCTTTGTAAAAATTGCAGCTTTTTATTGCCGATTGGCACACTTGCAGCTAATGTATTGGCAGGATTATTAATCGGGATTTTTATCGGGCTTGATGACGGTGCTTTACCTTTGCCTCCACGCACAAAGCTATTGCTTACTACAGGCTTGTGCGGAGGCCTCAGCACATTTTCCACTTTCAGCTTAGAGACAATTACACTTTTTGGCAGCGGAAAATATTTCGCCGCTATATTAAATATAATACTAAATCTCGGCATAAGCTTATTTGCTGTAGCAAGCGGACTTGCTATTGCTAAATTGCTATTTAAAAAAACTTAATATTAAATTAAATCGAGGTTTTACAAATAATACTCATCAAACTCTAAAACACTCGTTAGCTTTTGTATTTTTATCCCACAGCAACCACATTAGGAACCGTGAATACACCAAGTATTCACGAACCCTAATGCGGCCGCTGTGAAATAAAAATCCTCGCAAGCTAATCCGAGCGTTTTAGAATTAGATGAGTATAAACAGATAAAAAGTCTACTGCAAATTTATATTTGCAATAGACTTTTTTAATTATGCGTTTATATTAGGTCTGTCTTGGTCACCGTCCGCTTTAAACATCATAAAATTATCGCTACGTGATGTGAAAAAGAAATATTCTGTATTCTCATATAGCGGCGGATTTAAATAATTCGGTATGATGTTTATATCGTCACGTTTGCGCTCGCAAAGCCCTGCTTTAGCAATAATATCTGCGCTTATTCCGTAGCAATACATATCAGCATACTCGGCATTTACATTTTGCATAAGCTCATTTATCCCATAGCCCAATAGCGCAAAATCCTTGCTTTTGCCGATATAATCCACTATACGCAGCACCTTTACACCGTTTACATCTACAGTGCGTGTCACTAATAATTGCAAAGCCTTGCCGTTTTTAAAATATCCCCATACATCGTATTTTTGATGCGGATAATTAAAATATCTTCTTGATAAATACCATATGTCCTTGTATGGCTTTATTTCTTGTATTGGAGTGAATACATTTGACAATTGTTCACAAGAATTAATTTTACAAAGTGCTTCGCCGTTTGGCACAGGCAATATATTTTTATCGGCAATTTGTGCCACGCGATAAACGCTTTTATCTGCAAGGCGATAATAATGAGGTAAACGTTCTGCTGTATATCCCAAAAACGTGTAAAACGGCATAGTTTTTTCACGTATATTATTGCAAGCCATTACGTTTGCGTGTGTAAGGCTTGGCAAAGCGTTCATCAGCTCTAGCCCTGCGCCGTTTTGCCCTTTTACGGCACACCAAATAGACACCCATATATCGGGGCTTTCGCATTTGTTAGTAAGGATATATCCTGCTATCGCTATAAGTACATCGTCTTGCTCACATAAAGCAAATTGCAGTGCGTTATTATCTGAACAGCTTGAATAATAATAATCAAAATATTCAGCTATATGTACAAGTGGATGCTTGCTGCCCCAATTTGCATCCATAAACGCGATAATTTTCGCCTTGTCACTATATATGGCAAGGCGAAATTTTAGCTCGCTCAAAATACGTACCCTCCTGTAATAGGCAAGGTAACACCTGTGATAAAGCTTGCTTCTTCACTTAATAAAAATGCCATTGCAGGCACTACGTCCTCTACGTGCGCATTGCGCCCCATAGGGTTTGCTTCGGCGCTTGCTTCTACTATTAAATCGCTTGTGTCTTTTAAAAATTTTGTTTGCATCATATAAGGAGCTACGCAATTTACAGTTACTCCGCTTGCGGCATAGTCTGCCGCAAGGCTTTTGGCAAGCCCTTGCACGGCGCTTTTTGCCATAATATATGCGGCGGTATTTTTAGGCGGTACACCTATTAAATAGCTGGTAAGCATAAATAATACTCTGCCGCATTTTGCTTTTGCCATTTGCGGTACAAAAGCCTTGCAAATGCTAACGGCGCTATTTACCTGCACATTCATATCAAGAGCGAAACGCTCTTCGTTAAAGCTCTTAAATTTTGCGTTTATCACGCGCAAAGCAGGTAAATGTATAATATGAGTTGGCAGGGGATATCTGTTTTGCACATCGGAGATAAACGTGCTTAATGCTTCGGGCGAGGTAAGGTCTACATCATATGTTTTTATAGCGCCTTTGTACTTTTGGCAAAGCTCTGCAAGATTAGCTAAATCGCCTGAACCTTGCGCGATAAATATGTCTCCGTCTTTATATAATCGCTCTATAAGGGCTGCGCCTACATCACTGGACGCGCCTGTTATAAGATAAGTATTTGGCATATTATTCCTCTATTCCTGCCTTTATTAAGCCGCGTGTTACTTTGACATTGTCTTGATTTACTATCACGGCTTTTATAGTGATTTCTTTATACGTTTCGTTTACCTCGCTTACTTTGCCACTTACGGTAAGCACATCGCCCACATATACAGGCTTTACAAATTTAGCCTCTACACTGTGCAAAAGGCAATGCTCGCCGGGTAAATACACACCTGCAAGCGTACTGAAAAGGCTTGCAGATAGCATACCGTAGCATACTCGAGCCTTATGGCCACGCTTTTGCGCATAATCTTCATCCATATGAATAGGGCTGTTATCACCCGATAATTTATAAAACAGCTCCATATCCTCATTGGATAGTGTCTTTGTAAATTCGGCAAATGTGCCGACTGTGATGTCTTTAAATGTATAACTATTCATTATTTCGTCAGCCTTGCCACAAGGTCTATAAGTCCGCCCACATCTTGCAATCCGCGTACATCGTCAAGACGAAACTTTAACGAAAACTTTTTTTCAATAGCAGTAAGCAGGTTTATTTGCTCTAGGCTGTCCCAATCTTCGATATCGTCAGCGCAGGTATCACGAGTAAGACAAAGAGAATCATCATCAAAATTATCGCGGAATATGTCTTGCACGGCTTCCATTATTTGTTCATTGTTCATTGTAAAATACTCCTTATAATATGTTTACTTCCATTACTTTGTTCATCTTTTCTTCGTTTTGCACGGTATAAATAAAGCTTTTGCCGCCGTTAATATCACCGTTTGGCTTAAATCCTATTGTAGCATAATATTCGCTTACTAACAAGTTTTTTGCTGTGGGATAATATATGCCGTTTATAGTGGTAATACCACGATTACGGCATATTTCCGTAAGACGGTCAAAGATTGCGTATTCAAGATGTCTTTTAAAGGTGCGGCAGCTCATTATCCATAATTCAATGTTAAGCGTATCACCGTTTACAGCGCCAATGATAGCGGTAACGATACCGTTATCGCCAAATTTATCCACAAGCCGTCCATATAAGGTGATATGGCTGTCATCTCCTATAAGTGCGGTTATTTCAGCATCGGTATAGCGGCGAGTAGTAAGGTTAAACTGATTGGTTTTATTAATAAGCTGTGTAATGCGCGCAGAATGTTCAGTGTCAAAAGCACCTATATCGCAGTGCATCTCAAGGCTTTTAAGATAATCGGTGTAATCTCCGAAGCTCTGTTCTAAAGTGGCGCGTTCTATATTTTGCTTATACATTTCATTGCGCTTTTTATCATCTTGTGATAAATTTGTCACTTCAAAAAATCCCGATTTATCAATGATTTTAATGTATTCTTCAGGCGCTGTAAGCTCAGGCACGGATATTCCGTTTATTTCACGGCGCACTATTTCACGCTCGGCAGGATTATCGTCTGCAAACACAAAGCTGTCTTGTAAAATATTAAGCTCCTTAGCAATATTATTTACATTGATATGCTTTGGCTCCCAGTTAGCTTTAAAAACTACAAAATCATCTCTTTTTAATATGCTATCCGCGCGCTCAAAGCCCGTAAGAGCTGTGCTTTCCTCATTTTTGCTGCACACATTTAGCATAATGCCCATTTGCGACAGCTCTTTCAGATAGCTCTGAAATTCCGAATATGCCATACCTGTAGGTGTTTCACTGCCTAGCTCTATGCCCTCGGCACCATCGTCTCCGATAATACCGCCCCACAGAGTATTATCAAGGTCAAGTATCAAGCTTTTTTTATTTTTGCCAAATAAGCTTTTGATAATATTGGCAATGCTTTGGCATAACAGCGGAATATGCTCCGTCGCAAGCATATATTTGTACGCGTACCACGCACTGGGGCTTGCCCAATTATCAAGCCCTATAGAAGCTGATAAATAATGAATGTCATTGATATAAAAATTCTCGTTAGCACCTGCATACTCTGCAAAGCGGGCATTGAGCCTTTCGATAAAATTCACTCTTCCATTAGCACTAACAGCATCTTTATTTCCCATAATGCGGTAGCTTGGCAATTCAAAATTATTTTGTATCACGGGACAATTATATCGTTTGGCAACATTCCATATGCTTTCAAAACGGCTGTATTCTGCATTTAGCTTGTCTTGCACAGCTTTTTCGTTATCGTTTTGAGACGGATAATTTTTTATATTTTTATTAGATGTGTGAATATATATGATATCTGGAGCAAAATTTGCAAGCGAGCCGTCGTCAAACATAAGGTTTTCGTAAAAAAGCCCGTATCCACCCTCGTAAAAGGTAGGCTCAATACCGTTATCCAGTAAAAAAAGCTCTAAAATATTTTTTATTTCGCCCACTGTAGAGCCGCTCATAATTGCTATCTTTTTAGGCACAAGGTCAGGTTTAGCTTTTAGTTCACGCTTAATAGCGCGCTTTTTTTGCATAATTGCGGCACTGTCGTATGGGTACGATAGGCAAGACATAATAGTACCTCCTATAGGTTTAATACTATAATTATATCAATTATGCAAAAAAATAGCAATCAAAACAGCTAAGGCTTGAAACGAAATGTGAAATAAAGTATAATTGCTATAGTCCGAAATCCTCTAATAGACGAAAAAGCTCCTCGGGGCTGTGTACTGCTATGCCATATCTCAATGCTTCAGCATCGGGAAAAGGTAAAAGGCGAGTATATATATCATATTCAGTTATCGGATTTTGGCTTGCAGTTTCGTATAAAGCTACCTTACCGTCAGCATCCTTAAGGTAATAAGGTTCGTTACTAACAGGGGGCTTTGCAGCAAACATTACTGCTGTACTGCCGCCTATTATAGCAGAGCATATGCACATTATTCCTATTGCTGTGTATTTTTTCATATCATCACCTCATATGCAGTATTGACATAGTAAAAAAGCTTATACAATTGTTAAAAATGTGGTATACTGTATTTATAATTTTGTTATGTTAATACAATTCAAATAAAGATTTGGAGCTGATTAAAATAGATAATCACAATCAAAATGGGCAACGTCAAACGGTGCGCAGCACACAAAGTACTAATACTCAGAAGAAAACAGCGCAAGGCACATCACGCACAAAAAGAGCGCCGAAGCAAGGTAAAGGCAAACGCTTTTTCTTTGGTTTTATGCGCTTTATTGGTGTATGTATATGTCTCGGAGTAATGGTGGTATCAGTAGCAAGTGTACTTTTAAGTATGTATGTAGTTGAAAAAACTGCCGATGACGGTACTTTGCTTGACCTTACTAATCTTAAATTAAATTACACCACTACTATATTTGCCAAAGGTACACCAACAGAGGCTCACCCTGATGGTGAGGACGTAGAGTATAAGCGCCTTGTAGGTGAAGAAAACCGTGTATGGGTAGATATTAACGATATACCTGAAAATTTGCAAAATGCTTTTATTGCGATAGAAGATAAAAACTTTTATACGCATAAGGGATTTAGCATTAAGCGTACGGTGTTTGCAGGGCTAAGCGAAGTGTCACATATGCTAACGGGCAAATATCTTGGCAATGGTACAAAGCAGGGCGCATCTACCATAGACCAGCAGCTTATCAAAAACATTACGAACGATGAAAAGCAAGATTATGGGCGTAAAATTCGCGAAATATTCAGAGCAATAGCGCTTGACGGCAGATTTTCAAAGCAGATAATATTAGAAGCATACCTTAATACTATCAGCCTTACAGGTAATGTGGCAGGAGTACAGGCAGGCGCACATTCGTATTTCAATAAAGAAGTAGGTGACCTTACTTTAGCTGAATGTGCCACTATTGCCTCTATCACTAAAGACCCTACAGGCTTTCACCCGGGGCAAAATCCTGAGCGCAATAAAGAACGTCGAGATCAAGTATTGTATGAGATGTATACACAAGGGCTTATTAAAGACGAAGCGGATTACAAAGCAGCTTTAGCAGCGCCGCTTATATTGTCGGAGAAAAAAGACGTTGGCAATTCGGTTCAAAAAACATATACCTCTTATGCGCAGGACAAGGTAATTGAGGACGTTGTAAGCGATATGCAAACACAGCTTGGGCTAACTCGAGAAGAAGCAACCCGTATGCTGTATAATGACGGCTTGCAGATATATTCCACTATAGACGTAAAATTGCAAAATGAAATGGAACGCGTAATGCGTGAGCGCAAAAGCTTTCCTGAATTTGAGCGCGAAATAGAGAAAAAAGGCAGCGACGGCAAGGTTATTCTTGGCGATGACGGTAAACCCGTTAAAGAAACAGTAACTATACAAGGCGCAATGATTACTATTAATACTAAGGGCGAGCTGTGCGCTACTGTTGGCGGATTTGGCGAAAAAGAGGGCGACCGTACTTTCAGCCGTTCCACAGATATGCGTAGAGCAGTCGGCTCTACAATGAAGGGTGTTACGGTATATCCTACGGCGTTAGATTGTGACCTTATAAATTATTCTTCCACATTTATGGACGATGTATTTAAGCAAATACCGGATGAAAAAACAGGCGAAATGATAGATTGGCCTACTAACTATAATCCGGGCTACTCCAAAAAGCTTATTACAGTAGAGCAAGCGGTAAAAGAGTCGCTCAATACTATTGCGGTACGTGTGGGTTATGGTGTCACACCGCGCACAATGTTTGATTTTGCGTATGATACTTTACAAGTAAAGAGCCTTGACATACAGCACGATGTTGATTTAGCTCCAATGTGCCTCGGCGCACTTACTAAAGGTATGACACCGTACGAGCTGGCAGGCGCATATATGATGTACGGTAACAAAGGCGAATATATCACACCGCACAGCTACACAAGCGTGGTAAACGCTAAAGGCGAAGTGATATTAGAGCCTGATGTAATGAAGGTACAGGCAATAGGCGAAGACACAGCGTATATTATGAACAGATTGCTTAAAAACGTGCTTGGCGCAGGCGGTACAGCTCCGGGCCTTGCTACTAAAACGTCGGACAGCATAGGCAAAACAGGTACTACCAATGAGAATAAAGATATTTGGTATGTGGGTATCACACCGCAATACACTACAGCTACTTGGTTTGGGTATGATGCCAATGAAGAAATAAAAGGCTATAATGCGCACAAAATAAAGCATCCGGGTGCTGTAGCTTGGCGCGACCTTATGGATACAGTGCAGGAAGGCACTACTCACAAGGATTTTGAAGTGAGCGAAAATGTAGAGGTGTTACCGTTTTGTAAAGCTTCGGGAGCAAATCCCGGGCCGCTTTGCCCTGAAGTAGGGCAGGGTTATTATAAAAAAGGTACTACATTAGGTACTTGCACGGCTGAAGGACATTTTTAAATAGCTATATGCCGCGAGCAAATGAAAATTTGCTCGCGGTTTTCATTTATATTAGCTAAATAATTTGCACTATTTTTGTCTTAAATCTCTAATATGACGAAATAATTGTATTTACCAAGAGAACTATTGTGTTTTACAGAGGAACATTGTATAATAAAACAAACACAATTGTGTACAAGAGGAGTACAATATGGAAAAACATTTTTTACTTGTAGATGCTGATATATTGCCTGAAGTATTTGGGAAAGTACTTATGGCAAAAGCTTTGTTGGCAAGCGGCAGAGCCAAAAATGTGTCCGCTGCCGTAAAGCAAGCGGATATATCGCGCTCTGCTTTTTATAAATACAAGGACAGTATATTCGATGCTGATGAAGGACGGGAGCTTATTACGCTGGTTACATTGCTGCGAGACGAAACAGGCGCGTTGCAGCAGCTGCTTACTTGTATATCCGAGAGCGGAGCATCGGTGGTGACGATAAATCAGTCC
>JAVWEG010000050.1:0-16819 GCA_036641735.1 Oscillospiraceae bacterium | reverse complement strand
ACTCCGAGTATACCTCCGCCCACTACTATTACGCGCTTATTTTTGGCATTGCTGAATAAATATTGCGCATCGGCAAAGCTGCGCAATGTTTTTATCGGCAATCCGTTCTCGGTTTTCGGCAATGGCACAAACGGAGCTGCGCCTGTGGCAATAAGCAGCTTTGTATATGCAAGCTTTTTACCGTTTGCAAGCTCTACATATTTTTCTGTCTTATTAATATCTACCGCCATAGCATCTGTGATAAGCTCTATATTTTTTGCATTATAATATGAATAATCCTCAAGGCATACCGCCTCAAACGACAATCCGTCACCCACTACATCAGACAGTGACGGTCTGCTAAACGGTATAATCCCTTCGCCGCATATCAGCTTTATTTTGGCTGTCGCGTTGCGCTCACGTATTGCCTTTGCCGCCTCTAAGCTTGCCACTCCGCCGCCGATAAGCACAAACTCATCGTTTGTATCCTTGTGAAAAAGAGCTGATTTTTTAATTTCCTTTGTAAATGCACTGCGCCCTGCGCCGCACACAGGGCAAGGCGTAGGCGGCTCGCTTCCCTCAAAAATCTGTCCGCATACAGCGCAGCGCCAATAAGTAGTCTCGCCCTCATCAATTGGCAGCTCTATAAACGCATTTATTCCCGCGCCACACACTTTACAAGGCACCGGAGGTGTATCTCCCTCAAATATTTCTCCGCAAACTGTACATTTCCAACGTTTCATATTATACCTCCAGTATAGTTTATTATACAAAATCCGCCCTGTAAAATGCAGAAAAAAGGCATTTTATAGGGCGGCAGCACGATTATTCTGTTATTTCTTCAAACGCTTCTTCGCCTGCGCCGCATACAGGACACGGTACCGGTGGTGTATCTCCCTCAAACTCTGCTCCGCAGATAGTACATCTCCATTTTTTCATAATTTAATCCTCCTTTATTTTTTATTATTATGATAACGGCATAACCGTTATAACATATTATCCCAGCATAGCCTTTGCAAAATCTATTCCATATTGCACAGCGGCATCTAAATCTGCCTGCGTAGGCTTTAGGCGCACACGCATACCTTGCAACGGCATTTTAAAGCGCAATTGCTCCATACGTGCTGTAATATTAGGTACTGCCTCACCGCTCCAGGCATAGGAGCCAAACGCAGCGGCGAATTTATTTTTATGAATAATCGGATTTAATCCTATCAGCATCTCATATACAGGCGGAAGCGCATCTCCTACTAAAGTGGGGCTGCCAAGTAAAAATCCGTCGCTCGCCAAGATAGCAGATTTTGCCGCATTGGGATCATCAGCATTTAAATCGTATATTTCTACGTTTTCAATGCCGCCTTTTTCAATGCCCTTTGCTATATTTTGCGCTAATAGCTTAGTAAAGCCGTAAGCCGATACAAAAGCTATTGCTACGCGCTTATCGTGCGGTGCATCGTAGCACCAATTTTCATACATTTCAAGATATTTTTGTATGTCACTGCGCAAAACAGGCCCGTGTCCGTTACCTATAAAGCGTATATCCAAATCTTTTATTTTATTAAGCGCATTAATCATATGCGGATTTTTATAAGGCCCGATTATATTATCAAAATAATATTTATACGCGTGCGTAAAATCGCCGTGCATTTCATCATTAAATATCTTGTCATCTGCATAATGACAGCCAAAGCTATCACAGGTAAATAGCGCTTGCAGCTCGGGAATATACGTGTACATACTATCGGGCCAGTGCAGCATAGGCGCCGCAATAAAGTGAAGCGCCATACCGCCCAAATCCACAGTATCTTTATCTGTTACCACGCGATGAGGAAACGGCTCGTTTACTATTTCTTTAAGAAAATTAATCGCCGTAGCACTGCCAAGCACCTCTGCCTTTGTGGCATATTGCAATAATTTTCTCATTGTGCCTGTATGGTCAGGCTCGGTGTGGTTTACCACTATATAGTCTATATCAGCAGGATCACAAACCTCACGGATATTAGCTAAATGCTCATCAAAAAACTTTTCTTTGGATGTTTCAAACAGTACCGTCTTGTCTTTGCCTTTTACGATATATGAATTGTACGTAGTGCCATAATCTGTGTGCATTATTATATCAAAGGTGCGTAAATTTTTATCCAGCACTCCAACATAGTAAATATTGTCTATCGCTTTTTTTGCTCCCATTATATTCCTCCTGCTTAACGTTTCTGTTTGTATTTTTTATATTATACCATTTTAGTATAATATGCAATAGTTTTTTTAATTTTATTTTAAAAAATAAATAAGTTCAAAAATACCGCGGCAACACTATACAATAGCATTGCCACGGTATCGTTTTTTATACTGCTGCAATGCCTTACTCTGCTGCGGCTTCGCTTGTACTTACGGCTGTTGCCATCGATGCAGATACAGATGGCAATAAGCTATCCGCTTTGTTCTGATCTACAAAATCCTCCGGCAATATTGGCTGCGATGAAGTATTAGATGATGATGACACGGTTGCCTTCATCTTGCTTTCTTCTATTGCCGATAAATAATAATCCTTGCCTGATTTAGTAAAGATATAATCCACATATTTACTCGGCTCTAAAGTGGCGGATACATTAAACTCCACTCCTGCGCCATAGCTAAGATACCCTACCGTCACGCGCTTAGTACCGTGTTCGTTTTTTATCTTTTCCACCTTCGGGAAATATTCGGACAATGCACCTGTAATAGGAATAATATACGCTTCTTTTTCGGTAATGTATTCATAATTAAGCCCGTGGTCTTCAAAGCTGGAATGAGTAAATTTAAACGTAGTGCCGTATAGCTTTGCCGCAAATCTATCCACATCTACAGTGGGTAAATAAAGCTGTCCTATATCATCACGCTCATATACCGATTGGTCGTTTTCGCCTAGCGTTCCCCAAATAGCCGCGGCGAGCAGCATATTCTGATTAGCCTCTGCCAAAGTGTCAAACGGCAAAGGATCGTATGCTACAAGATTAGATAAGCGAGCTTCGTAAGCCTGCTTTTCTGTACTGTTATCTGTAAGCTTTGTCACTACATTTATTGTGCTGTCCACTACTCCCACTATGCCTATTACCACCAGTAAGCATACAACAGCTCCTATTATCTGCCTTATACGGCGACGGCGGCGCAAAGGATTTGGTTCTTTTTTTGCCATAATCTATCTCCTTAATTTCGGTTTATCTTATTTGCCCATTGCCTTTTATTATATATTTATAAGTTGTAAGCTCGCACAAGCCCATAGGGCCTCTCGCTCCCAGCTTTTGAGTAGATATACCCATCTCACACCCAAAGCCAAATTCTCCGCCGTCTGTAAAGCGTGTAGACGCATTTACATATACAGCCGCCGAATCCACTTCGCTTGTAAACTGTGCTGCCGCAATTTCATCGCTTGTAATTATTGCATCGCTATGCCCTGTAGAGTGATGTGCTATATGCTCTATTGCTTCATCTATAGTATCCACAATTTTAACGCCAAGTATATAATCTAAAAATTCTGTGTCAAAATCGTGTAAATCTGCCTTTTTGCCGTTAATTATTTTTGCGCTTTGCTCGCACAATCGCATTTCCACATTCTTTTTTTGAAGCTCTTTCGCCATTATCGGCAAAAAATCATCAGCTATATCTGTGTGTACCAAACACACCTCTGCCGCATTGCATACAGATGGGCGACTTGTCTTTGCATTGATAAGCACCTTTAGTGCCACATCTATATCGGCTGATTTATCTATATAAATATGATTGATACCTGTGCCTGTCTCTATACACGGTACTCGAGCATTATCTACACAAGCACGTATCAGCCCTTTACCGCCGCGCGGAATAAGCAAATCCACATATCCCCTCGCCTGCATAAGCTCTTGTGCGCTTTCGCGCGAAGCATCGTCCACATAGCTTACCGCATCTTCACATATATTGCACTTTACAAGTGAGCGCCTTATTGAGCGCACTATAGCCATATTAGAGCTAAACGCTTCTTTGCCGCCGCGCAATACACATACATTGCCGCTTTTAATGCACAGCGCCGCAGCATCTGCCGTTACATTAGGGCGGCTTTCGTATATTATAGCTATCACACCCATTGGCACACGTTTTTTCTCTATTATCATACCGTTAGGATGCGTATAGCTTGATAATAATTCACCTATCGGATCATCTAGCTGTGCCACTGCCGTAATACTGCTTGCCATTGCCCTTATACGTTCTTGCGTTAATCTCAGCCTGTCTAGCATTACATCGGGCAATGTGCCGCGTGCGTTTGTGATATCAATATCGTTCGCGGATAAAATATCGTCTGCATCGGCTATTAGCCCATCTGCAATAGCTTTTAGCGCATTGTTTTTATCTTGTGTATGCAATACTGCGCAAATATGCTTTGCACCTACAGCTCTTTGCAATAAAGCTTCAAGCATTATTTACCTCCTGCAATAAAGCGAGTACCCACGCTTTTACCGTCCAGTATATCATATAAACAAGCAGGCTTAGACCCATTGGCAATTATTACATCTATTCCTTTATCGTTGGCACGCTGTGCCGCCGTAAGCTTAGTGTGCATACCGCCTGTGCCTTGCGTGCTTGCAGACGCTCCTGAAATATCGAATAGCTCTTTTGTTATTTCACGCACCTCGGATATCAGCTTTGCCTCTTTATTTTTGTGTGGATCTTGCGTATATAATCCGTCTATATCGCTGAGAATAACAAGCAGCTGTGCCTTTACGCTCACTGCCACTATTGCAGACAAGGTATCATTGTCGCCCACCGCTATCTCTTGCGTTGCTACGGTATCGTTTTCATTAATTATCGGTATCGCGCCAAGCTCTAATAATCGATTAAGCGTGCTTTCCACATTTGATTTTCTGACATCGTCCTCTATATCTTCACCCGTAAGCAATATTTGCGCCACAATATGATTATATCCCGAAAATAATTTATCATAAGTATACATCAGCTCACACTGCCCAACGGCTGCCGCCGCCTGCTTAGTGGGCATATCCACAGGACGGCTGTTTAGCGCCAGCTTGCCTACGCCCATACCAATGGCTCCCGACGACACCAGCACTACTTCGTGGCCTGCATTTTTTATATCCGACAATATCTTGCATAATGCCTCTACCATACGTATATTTAAAAGCCCCGTTGCGTGCGCCAAAGTGGAGGTACCCACCTTTATTACTATTCTCATTACCGCAGTGCCGTCCTTTGTATTTTAATTAAATTATTTATAATTGTACCATATTATACAGCGAAAAGCAAAAAGAATTGACGAAGCAATTTATGCACACTATAATGTATATATTAATCTATTTTTATAAAGGAGAATTATGCAAGAAGAACTTATGTCTAAAGCGGTATTACTCGGTGTGGATATGGGAGAATACGATATGTCTCGCAGTATGCGCGAGCTTAGTGCGCTGTGTGAAGCCGATAATATTGAAGCTGTAGCTGAAATAGTGCAGAGGCGTGTTGCTCCAGATGCCGCACTTTATATGGGTGAGGGACGTGTAGCGGAAGCAAGGCTTTATTGCCAAAATTTATCTGCAAGCCTCGTTGTATTTGATGCAGAGCTTACCGGCAGCCAAATTCGTAATTTATCAAACGCACTCGATGTCCGAGTGATAGACCGCACTATGCTGATACTGGATATATTTGCAAGCCGCGCTGTTACAGCAGAGGGCAAGCTGCAAACCGAGCTTGCAGAGCTGCGCTATCGCTTGCCGCGCCTTGCAGGGCTTGGAGTATCTATGAGCCGTCAGGGCGGCGGTGGCGGCGGCGGCGGCGGCGCGCGCAGAGGCGCAGGCGAAAGCCGTCTTGAATATGATAAGCGTTATGTACGTGAGCGCATAGATGCGCTTGCCGACAAGCTTTTGAGCGTGAACGCACAGCGAAGCGAAACTCGCAAGGCGCGCGCCAAAAGCGGAGTAGTGGTAATAGCCCTTACAGGCTACACTAATGTTGGCAAATCGAGCTTATTAAACAAGCTTTGTGATGCCGACGTATACGAGCAGGACAAGCTTTTTGCCACTTTGGACCCAACAGTGCGCAAGCTTACACTGCCAAGCGGACTTTCGGCAGTAGCTGTAGACACAGTAGGCTTTGTAAGCCGTTTGCCTCACGGGCTTGTAAATGCGTTTCGCTCCACTCTTGAGGAGGCAAGCTATGCTGATGTAATATTAAAAGTATGCGATGTATCGGACGAAGAAGCGCCTATACAATTGGAAATTACCGACAGCGTATTAAAAGAGCTGCACTGCGATGATATTCCGCAGCTTACTGTATATAATAAATGTGATAAGCTAAATGCCGTATCCTTTGACAGCGACTGCATACTCACCAGTGCCAAAACAGGTATGGGGCTTGACAAGCTGCTGATTGAGATAGATAAAGCCGTAAGCGCACGCACTCGCAGTATTAAAATATTATTGCCGTATGATAAGCTTGCAATCGCAAGCATTATACGCACAAGCGGCACTGTGCTGCAAGAGGATTTTCGCGATGACGGTGTGTATTATGAGGCTATAATTAAAGCTACTGATATTCATTATGTAGAAAAATATTTATTGTAAATTAAGCATAATAAAAAAGCGAAAGGAGCTGCTTGGCGGCAGCTCCTTTCGCAGAGGGGTGGGAAAGTAGATAAAAAACTATGAAAATAATACATCAAAAGTATTACTGCTTTATAATACCACTTTTACTTTACTTGTCAAGTACACAATCGCCGTTTTAGTTTATTAACTTAGCTTGCTTTTACCATTTACCATTGTTATAATAAGTATGTTGCCAATTTAACATTATAAAATTAGTTTTGCTCTGATTGCGTATCAATTAGGCTTTATTTAATAAGTTGTTATAATCAAAATTACATCATTAGGAGATATTATGGACAAGCTTGATGAACAAATATTAGAGCTTTTGCGCTGTGACGGCAGAATGTCGGTAAAAGACATATCCGCTCGCGTGGCGCTCACCAGCCCTGCTGTAAGCGAGCGTATTCGCCGTATGGAAAAGAGCGGACAAATTAAAGGTTATACTGTATTACTTGGCAAAGAAGAAAATTCGCGCAGTGTAGATGCGCTTATAAGCATATCTGTGGCGCCGCCTGACAAAACGCGTTTTTTACAAATGGTAGAGGATAATGCAGATGTGCAAAAATGCTTTCACGTAACGGGCAGCTATAGCTATATAGTACGTGTATGCTGCTGCGATATGCAGCGCCTTGAAAAAATGATAAACAGTTTACAAAAATTAGGGCAGACAAGTACACAAATCATATTGTCTACTCCTGTAAACAGGCCGCATTTGTTATAATAAATAGGAGAATTTAATTAAATGAAAAAGACATCTTTATTTTTATCGATTATTATGTGCCTTGCTCTTTGCTCTTGCCAAAGCAAAGATACCGCCAGTGCAGTACCTAAAGATTATGCCGACATAATAAGCACCGTGCAAAGCGAGGACGAAGCCAAAAGCTTTGAAATAGTGAGTGATGCACAAAGCGAGCTTGGCACGCAAATACTGTCTATGCTGAATATAGAGTCTGCCGACATAGACAGCTTTGCCGTAGCGTGTAGCTTTATGAATGTAAATGCGTATTGCGTAGGCATTTTTAAGCCGACAGATAAAAGCGAAGATATTATAAAAACTGCACTTGCAGAATATATTGATTTGCAAAAAAAGAGTATGGAAAACTATTTGCCTGAGCAATACGATATAGCTAAAAGCGCTATAATAAAGCAAGTAAAAAGCGGCGAAATAATTATAGTGATGTGTCAAAATCAAGATAAAGCAGCAGCCGCTATAGAAAAAGCGTTAAAATAATGTTTTGAGCTGTGCCAAATTATCAGCTATTATATCAGGCACAATATCGCTTTTTTGTGCTTGCTCTGCACTTGTTTCTCCGCACAATACAAGCGCTGTACCGCATCCGCATTTGCCAAGTGCAATATCGGTATATAAGCGGTCTCCTACCACACAAACATCTTCGAGGTCAACACCAAAGCTTTTGGCTGCGGCTTTTGCAATATATCCGTTTGGCTTACCGATTACAGCATCTGGTTCTCTTTGTGTAGATGCCTTTACAAACGCGATAACAGCGCCGATATCGGGTATAAACCCACCGTCTGTCGGGCAATTGAAATCAGGGTGAGTGGCGATATACGGCTTGCCGCTGCGCACGGCATCGCACAAGGCTGTTAGCTTTGAATAAGTAATGCTTGTATCAAAGCCCAGCACTACGCAGTCACCGTTTTTATCATCTATTTTGTAGCCATTATCTTTAAATTGCTGTTCTAAGCTATCTGTACCTATTAATAATATGTTTTTCGCAAAGTTTTTTTCGCTCAAATACTCAAGCGTTGCATCAGCCGAAGTGAATATTTCGCGGCGAGTAATATTTACACCTAATAGCGCAAGCTTTTCGATATAATCCTTTGGGCTTTTAGAAGAATTATTCGTAAGAAAAGTATACGCGATTTTTTTGTTGCGGCAATGCTGTAAAAACTCTTTTGCACCCGGCAAAAGAGTATCTCCAAGATAAAAAGTGCCGTCCATATCCAGCATAAAAAGCTTAGTGTTTGCAATCGAAAACATATAATCCTCCGTAAATTTTATTCTTAAAAGGAGCTATTCATTATGAAAGTAAGCGTGGTAATCCCTAATTTAAATGGTGCAGGATGGCTGCGCGACTCAATAGAATCAATTTATGCGCAAACTATGCAAGATTTTGAACTGATAATAATAGATAATGGCTCTACCGACGAAAGCCTTGATATCGCACGCTCGTATGTGGGCAAGCAAGGCTACACGCTGTACGAAAACACCGAAAACACGGGCTTTTCCGCCGCAGTAAACAAGGGCATAGCAAATGCTAAGGGCGAATATATAATGCTGTTTAATAACGATGCCTTTGCACAGCCCGATATGCTGGAAAAGCTGCTTTGCACAGCTATTAAATCCGACAAAATATTTGCGGTGCAATGCCTTATGCTGCGCCATTATGAGCGAGATATTGCTGATGATGCAGGCGATTACGTAACATTGTTTGGTTGGGCGTGCAAACGCGGTGACGGTATGTACGCACGGCATTACAAAAAAGAGCAGCGCATTTTCTCCGCGTGCGGAGGAGCAAGCCTTTACAAAAAAAGTATTCTTGACGAAATAGGTGTATTTGATGAAAACTTTTTTGCTTATTTTGAGGACGTAGATTTATCTTGGAGAGCAAACTCTCTCGGATACAAAAATATGTTTTGTCCCGATGCCAAATGCTATCATATCTGCGGCGCTACCACAGGCGCTGTGCGTTACAACGATTTTAAAAGCGTGCAAAGCGGACGTAACAGCATTTTGCTGCCCTATAAAAATATGCCTATTTTAATGTTTATCATCAATTTTATACCATTAGCGCTCGGATACCTTTTAAAGATACTTGTGTTTGGATTGCGCGGTTTTTGGACACCGTACATAAAAGGCGCAAAAGAGGCATTTTCCGCAATACCACGTATCCAAAAACCACGCTTTTGTGTGAAAAATATTCCAAATTATATTTTAATAGAGCTATGGCTTTTTGCCGATACTTTCAGATATATAATATACAGAATTAAACGTGCGCTAAAGTGGAAGTAAGCCCTGATGAATAATCGCGGTCACCTATAATCGTGGATAATTGCTCTATATTTAAATGTCCGTTCCAATATCCTTCTGCTGCCTTTATATATGCAGCGCCTATTTCTTCAGCATCTAATATAAGCTCCTCGGCGCCTCCGCTATGCTCTGTTCCTGTAAATTCATTCACCCATTTATCCTCGATATTGCGCTTTAAGTGGCGCTGTGTCATACGGCAAGTAAGATATCCGTAATTGTGCCAAAACAAAAGCTCAAGTACTCTTGCTATAGCCTTTTTGATGCCAAAGCAAGATACAAAAAGCCGATGATAAAAGCCGAATGCAATGAATGAATCTGCGATTGCTTCTATTTGAGCATCGTAGCTAAACACCTCGTGCAAAGCCGTTTGTATCAGCTCGCATACCTCGGCAAGCTGTGACGTGATAAGCGTAGGCGCTTTATCCTTTTGCGGCACACAGCGCTTGCCATAATCTTCAAAATAAAGCTCTGAATCGAGCGCCATCTCGTAAAATCCGTGACCGTTTTTCATAGAATAGCTATGCTTTTCGCTTGTGATATATTGCACATATGGGTGCATACACGCGTCTAGTGCATTATGTGTAAGCGCGCCCATCGCAAAGCTGCGCTTAGTGGGTGTATTTGCATTCATCACAAGGCAAAGCAAGTATTCTCCGCATTTTTCGTGATGTAAGCGTGAACCAAACTGAGCTATATCATAAGGCGGATGCTTAGAAAACAGCTTATACACAAAAAACGGATCAGGCCCGTTTGCGCCCATTTCGTATGATACAGTGTTTTCGCAAGTAATTTTGGCAAGCGTCAGCGCTTTGCGCGCCGTGCGTATATGGCAATATGCCTCCGGCATTAAAAATGCCCCCTTTTTATCTTTTTACTCTGCTTTATAGTATAACATTTCTCAGTAAAATTGCTATAGCAAATAGCGAATAGATTACAGGTAATCCCGTAATCTATTCGCTATTTTTAAAATTCACTCTACAGTCTCTATCATTCTTTGCACTTGTGCATTTGCATCATCTAATATGCGCTGCGCTTCGTTTTCGGCACTTTCTAATATACGCTGTGCTTCATCATTTGCCGATTGCGTTAACCGCGTATTTTCGTCCTCTAGGCGCTTTGCTTCCTGTGCTTTTTCTTTTTCTTTCCTTGCATTATTTCTATTTATGTCCTCTTCCGACAAATAATCGTTATATTCACTGTCAAACACCAATACCGATACTGTATTTATCTTGTCCTCTACCGCTAAATCAGCATTAAATTTACCGTATATTTCCATTTCATAATAAGGCTTTTTATCTGTTTTAGCAGACATTATACCCATTCTCAAATGTGTTCCCCTTATATTTACGAGTGCATCATATATTTTATCTGCGTCCTGCACAAATGCTTTTTTATCATTATATGTGTCGCCAAGCACCACATATACATATACATCATCTGTAACAGCTAAGTCTTTTATGGTTTCCTTGCCTGTAAATTCGTGTAAGGTTTGTATGCTCACATTCACGCGTACATCGGATATTTTCGGTAATTGTGCCTTTTGCTCGTACAATTTATCGCTTATTTCCATAGAAATATTACTGCGTGCTGCTTCTGCCTGCGGCCCTATGTATGCAAATATTGTAGGTACAAATGCGGCGCATACACTGAAAAATATCAGCATCAAGCACATAAATATCGATAGTCCGTCATACTTTAGCTTGTCAGTTCTGTTTGTACAAGCAGCTATCACTATCTCTATTCCAAGTGCTACCAGCACCAGCGGTGCAAGCTTTGCCAGTAAAAGTATATCTACGTTTTTAAATAATAATGATGCGCATATTGCCGCTCCCACTATTATTAACGCAACACCCATTGTCATCGTGCCTACGCGGCGCACTCTGCGTGGCTTTTCCGCCTTGTTTGTGGGCATAATCTCTTTATCATTAGGCACAGAGCCTTGTATATCTTCCATAATACTAATCCTCTCTTTATCGGTTTAATGCCTTTTTTCGCCGAATATCAATGCTAATAATGCTATTGCGCCGCCTGCAATCAGCCCTGCTTTTAAAAATTTTTTACAGCTCATTTTTCTACTCCGTTAAATTCTATTATTTCTTCTTCTGTTTTACGTTTCTCTCCCTTTATAAGGCGCACTCCCAGCACTATTAATAGCATTGCCACCGCTAAGGTAGGAATATAGCGTAAAATATCCGATAGCCAATAAAGCTCAAACACATTTATCAGCACATTGTAAATAAGCGGACGTACTAAATTTATATACAATAAATAAATTCCAAGCAGTAACACGCTTATTCCAAGCCACTTGTGGCCATTTACAGTAAGCTTTTTCCAATTAAAATTAATGCCGTCCAGCATAAATTTATCGGGATTTTCAAAAAGCTGTTCATCGGAATAATTTCTGATATTATAAGTATCGAAAAAGCTGTATGCCCAAATAATCGGCAGTAATACACAAATAACTCCTATATTCAGAATTACCGATACTCCAATTACAGCACAAAAAGCAAGCATTATGCTTAAGCCACGCTTCATATAGCCTTGATACATTTGCCCACATCCCGGAATAAATGCAAAGCAAAAGGTGAAAAATTTATTTTTCTTCATAATAATACGCTCCTAATTTTTAAATATAGATTTTTTAAATTGCTCAAATACAGTGTCCTTACTCTTTAGCTCGTGTTTCATTTTGTCGCTCTTTTTATCGGTAAAAGCATCTTTTTTCTTTTGCAATGCTTTTTCATTTGCAGCTTTCTTTTCTTCATCAAGCTTTATCTGCGCCTCTTTTTCGCGCTGTGCTTTTTTTATCTCTGCTTCCTGCTTGCGCTGTGCTTCTTCATTACGCAGCTTATCAAGTGCCAATTCGCTTTTCAGCTTATTGTCTTGCGGCTTTGTATTTATATTCGGTGCAACAAGCTCATCAAAAAATCCGTTTATCTGCTTATTCATTTTGCTGAAAAATCCGTCTGTCATTTCTATTATCGGTGTAGGCTCGCTTTGTATGTCCTCTGCGGCATTTGCTACCGGAATAAGATTAGTAAATGCTCCAACGCTCCATAGTGTCATTGCAAATGTCATTGCCGCCGCCACTGTTCCGTATTTTGTAAACAAAACCTTTATGCCTTTATTGCGTATACGTTTTAAAACAGGCTCGGCGATATCACTATTAGGGGTAAGTAGCTCGCAATGCTCAAGCTTATCGGAATATCTTACAAGGCAGCTATCGCAAAAGCTTAAATGCTCCGCCGCTTCAAGGCTCATCATATCGTCTAAATTCCCCGATATTATTGCATCTAGCCCTTCGTTTGTAAGATGTCCGTTACTATCAAACATTTCCATAATCTTCTCCCCTTTCAATGTCTTTTTTCAAAATTTGCTTTGCTCTATATATCTGTGTATGTACGGTTTTCAGCGGACGATTTAATTTATTTGCAATTACTTCTACGCTGTTTTCTTCTAAAAAATACAGCTTAGATACAAGCAAATATGGCTCTTTCAGAGCTAGGATTTTGTCTCGTATTCGCTTTACGGCATCTTTTTCCAAAGTGATATCCTCAGGCGGCGGAGCAAATGCAATTTTACTGATGCTCGCATCCATCGCCTCGTCATCTGTAGCACGTACCCTACGATTATATGCGCTTTTCAGGTAATCCTTTGCTTTATTTGTAGCTATTCGTGCCAGCCACGGCTTTTCGGCTCCGTCGGGACACGACTGAATATGCGTATATGCCGAGATAAATGTTTCTTGTGCTAAATCCTGGGCAAGCCCGTGGTCTTTGGTAAATTGATAACATATTGTGTACACGAGTTTTTCATAGCGAGTTACCAGCTCGCTCACATCTTGATTAATCATATCCCAATGTACGGGCCACCACCTCTCACTCGCCTGTATTTATAATACGAGACTAAAAGCCTATTTACTTCAATTGATTTTTGTAAATTAAAAAAAGAGGCATTAAAGCCTCTTTTAATCTAAAACATCATACCAAGCGCGCCAAACAGCCCCATTGATGCAGCGCCCATAATAAGCCCTGCTGTAATTACTCCGCACATTACCGCGGCTACACTTGGCCAAAATTTCATATCCAGTAAGGTAGCTGCTAAGCTGCCCGTCCAAGCGCCTGTACCCGGTAATGGAATGGCTACAAATATAAATAATGCAAAATACAGCCCTTTACCTGCTGTCGCTTGTAATTTATCGCCTGCTTTCATACCTTTGCGATAAATAAAATCGAAAAATTTCCCCACATACGGTAATGTAGTACACCATACAAGCACTTTTTTACTAAATAGTATTATTATCGGCACAGGCAGCATATTGCCTATTACAGCCACGATATATGTGGGTATAAGCGGCAAGCCAAACCCCACTCCTATGGGAATAGCGCCGCGCAACTCCAAAATAGGCACCATTGAAATTAGGAATATCCAAAAATATTTTTTAATTAAAGCCAAAACTTGTTCTCCTTTTTCTATTGTAATTATAACTAATATACCTTATTATATATTAAAAGGCAATGCCTTTAATAAATTTTACAAAAGGTGGTTATTATTATGCCGATATGGGTATGGATTATTTTAGCAGTAGTCGTATTAATTGTTTTATGGGCTGTAGGCGTGTACAATAAGCTTATTCGCAAGCGCAACGATTGCGAAGAGGGCTTTTCCACTATGGACGTATATATGAAAAAGCGTTACGACTTAGTGCCTAACCTTGTAGAGACTGTAAAGGGCTATGCAAAGCACGAAAGCGAAACCCTAGAGAAAGTAATTGCCGCACGTAATACAGCAAGCTCGGCATCTACTATGGAAGCAAAGGCAGAGGGCGAAAATGTATTATCAGGCGCTTTACGTCAGCTTTTTGCGCTTTCTGAAGCGTATCCCGACCTTAAAGCAAATACCAATTTTATAGATTTACAACGTCAGCTTACCGCTATTGAAGAGGATATCGCAAATTCTCGTAAATATTATAATGCCGTGGTAAAAGAATACAATAACTGCTGTATGGTTATTCCCGACAGTATTATCGCCGGAATGGGGCATTTTACTACTAAAGAAATGTTTATAGTGGACGAAGAAGCTGAACGCAAAAATGTAAAGGTACAGTTCTAATTGGCTTTTAAGATAGGGGTATCAATATGAAAAAACTTATTGCGTGCATTACGCTTTTATTTTGCGTTGCGGCAATATCGCCGTGTGTGCTGGCTCTCGACAAAGACGATGGCTTTATTATTAAAGATTATAACGTAAATGCCGTGCTGCACGAAAACAATACCATTACGCAAACCGAGACTATTTTAGTGGACTTTTTAGAGTCTCGGCACGGCATTTTCAGAGCGTTTCCCACCACCGTGTATGTGGAACGGCAAACGCCTGACGGGCTGATTACGCTGCCGTATCGTATGAAAGTGCGCAATGTGCAGGTGCAAGGCGAAGAATATGAGCAAAGCACTGAAGACGGCGTGCATCTTATCCGCATTGGAGACGAAGACACTACCCATATAGGCGAAGTGGAATATTCTCTCAGCTTTACAGTGGATGTGGGAGATGACCGCACCCCCGACAGTGATTCTATTTTTTATTCACTGCTTGGCGCAGACGTTACCGCCACAGTAGAGCATTGTGCGTTTAATTTTACTTTTGATAAGCCATTGCCGAGCGGCACAGAGCTTTCGATGTTTTCGGGAGCATATGGAACGCTTGATGGCAACGATAAAATAAATTTTACGCAAGACGAATATGGTATTTACGGCGAAACCATTGTTCCTCTCGAAGCAGGTGAAGCCATAACTGCATACGCACAGCTTCCCGAGGGCTATTTTGTAGGCGAACGCAAATACAGTGCCACATTTGGCTACATACTTGCCGCAATTACCGCTGTATTGGCGATAGCTTTTATTGTATATTCATTTACTATCCGCCACAAAAAGCCTGTAGTTACGGTAGAATTTTATCCGCCCGACGGCATTTCCAGTGCCGAGGTAGGATATATTATAGATGGCAGTGCCAACGACGAGGACTTGTTATCGCTGATCCTTTACCTTGCAGGTAAAGGGTATTGCACTGTTTCCGGTGAAGGTGAGGATATGACCATCACCAAAGTAAAAGATTTAACAGATGCACCGCAATATATGCTGACATTTTTTAATGCGCTATTTGAAAAAGGTGATATTTGCGCGCTAAAAGAACACGGCAATGATTTTTACAACAAGCTGCAAGGCGCAAAATCTCTTCTCGGCTCGGAATTTCAAGGCAAGCGCAAGCTTTACGATACAACATCGGAAACATTTGCCGTTCTATCACCATTTTTACTCAGCCTTATGTTTTTTTTCAGCGTATTAAACTTTACTGCGCTACTATCCCCTGCGCCGATGATAATAGCAATATTCACTTCTCTTTGCATTTTTGGCGCAGCAATAGTAACATATTTTGCATCGCGCCAATGGACTTTTGCTTCGCTCGGAGCAAAAGCTGCGTTTTCTGTAGGCATCGGCGCATTTTCGGCATTCGGACTGGGGCTTGCCGTGCTTTGTGATTATTTAGTTTCAACATTATACATTGTGCCTGCGTGGACAGTGCTTATACTATTTGGCATCACACTGCTCGGTGCATTGTGCATTTCACGCACCGGCAAGCCATCGGCTTATTTTACCGAGATATCCGGCAAGCTTTTGGGGCTTAAAAACTTTATCCAAAAAGCGGAGCTTCCTCGCATAGAGCGTCTTGCCAAAGAAAATCCATCATATTTTTATGATGTACTTCCCTATGCGTATGTATTCAAATTATCAGACGAATGGGTAAAGCAATTTGAAACACTTGCTCTGCCTCCCCCCACTTGGTATGTTGGCAACGATATGACGATGTTTAATATGTACTGGCTCAGCCGTTCGCTAAATCACAGCTATAGCTCAATGATGCAAGGCATCACCGCCGCTAATATGAAGAGCGGTGGCAGCGGTGGCGCCTCCTTTGGAGGTGGCGGCGGATTTTCAGGTGGCGGCTTCGGCGGTGGCGGTACAGGAAGCTGGTAAATTAAATTTGCCTATTTTTTAAAAATTAATAAACCCCGAGCCTTGCAATACAATAAAAGTATATGCAAAGCTCGGGGTTTATGTTATAATAACCTCACGGTGTTACCAAAATCGAAGATTTTGACACCTGAGAGAACATTGAAACACACAAAAGCAAA
>JAVWEG010000049.1:0-17091 GCA_036641735.1 Oscillospiraceae bacterium | reverse complement strand
TCCTGATAATAAAACTGTTATTTCATTTGTTTCATTAGCCAAAGTAGCGCGTATTCCATTTTTTTCAAGATAAACGAGAGTTTGCATATTTGCTATGCTATGGTCTAACCTGCCACCAAGTCCGCCTAGAATAAATACTTCTTTACATCCTTTTTTCACTGCAATTTGTGCTGCGGCATATGTGTCTGTTTCGTTTTTTTCTTTTGGAAGCCGTATCGTTTCAATATTGCCTGTCGGCTCGTCCATACTGTCAAAATCTCCAATGCAAATATCCGGTGTTACGCATAATTTGCGCGCATTTTCATATCCTGCATCTACAGCTATAATATAATCGTCATCACGAAAATATTCGCGCATTTGTACACTCACAGGGCGAGCGGCCAAAATAACACACCTGTTCATATTTTATCGCTCCCAATCTTTTATTTCATTAGCTTGTTCATACAATGTCTTATAGCTTGCATATCTTGATGCGCTTATATTTCCTTCTTCAAACGCAGCTATTACCGCACAGCCTTTTTCTTTGGTATGAGAACAACCTGTATATTTGCATTGTCCGAAATATCTTGCAATATCCGGAAATGCCATTTGTAAATTTTCTTTTGGCAAACTGGCAGCACTTTCCATATCAAGGCTTGCAAAGCCCGGTGTATCTGCCACCAAGCCATCGCACAGCTCAAACAGCTCCACTTCACGCGTGGTATGCTTACCTCTTCCAAGCTTTTTGCTAATTGAATTTGTCGTTAATTCTCTGTCTTCAAGTAAAGCAGATATTAATGTGGATTTACCAACACCGCTATTACCGCAAAATACACTCAATTTGTTGCAAAGCAATTGTCGTATATCCTGTAGCCCTTCTTTGCTTTTGGTATTTGCTATTATTACTTGAATATCGCTATTTTTGTATTGACTAACAAGCTTTTCCGATGATGCTATATCTGTTTTTGTCACAATAATATATGGTGTCGCATTTTTGTCTACAGCGATTGCAGACATTTTGTCTATCACTAAAGTGCTAGGTACAGGCTCAATTGTACTAACTACGATGAAAAAATTATCTACATTTGCTACTCTCGGACGAACAAACACATTTTTTCTTGGTAAAATATCATTTATTATCCAAGTGCCTGTCTCTAAACTAGGCACTACAAAATCACCTGCTACAGGTGTAATGTGCTTTTTACGTAAAATTCCGGCAAGCTTACATTCTAATATTTCAGTTTGCGTTTTTACATAATAAAATCCGCCAATACCTTTAATAATATAATTTTTCATTCAATTCCTTTATGCAATTTATTACTTGGATTTATGATGAGCTTGATGATGATGATACTGTGCCAAATGTACCTGTAAAATTCATTGGAGCAGGATCAGCACCTGTTGCTGTAAAGTCCACACCTACACTTTGAGTTCCACCGGGTCCGCTTACTGTAAGTGTTTGCTTTCCTTTACCATTTAATGTTACAGTTACAGAGTTTGCAGCTCCGTCAAGCGTATAGATAGTACCACCGTCTACAAGCGCCCCATCTAATGTTACTGTCCAAGTACCTGTATTTACTTTGTTACTAAAGTTTATAGTAATACTTCGCGGTACATTCGCTATAAATGTTCCGCTGAACGAAATTTCTTGCTCTGCATATTCGTCATTCAAGAAATTAAGCTTTACGTCTTTACTTCCGCCGGGGCCACTAATTGATACCATTTGCTCTCCACCTGTAGAAGTAAATGATAATGTCCAAACTGTAGCCACACCATCTTGTGTTTCAAATGTCTCTGTACCACCGTTAAAACTAGCTGTCCATATACCTTTATTTACTTTTGAATCAAAATGAATACTTACTTTTTTGGTTCTTTCGTGCAATCCGTCCGAAATAGAAACGTTAACCGCTGTGCCTATCTGTACTACTTCGCCCGGCGCCGGACTTTGTTCGATAACTGTTTCTATCGGAAGTTCACTTTCCACTTTAGTAATTGTTCCAAGATTTAGTTTTGCTTTAGTCAACAATATTGACACATCACTAAGAGTTGGTATTCCTACAATTTCAGGCACGGTGGTTTCTAAATCTACTTTGGTTTGGCTAATATATAATACCACTGTAGAGCCTACTTTTACTTGTTCACCCGCAGTCGGTTCTGTTTTTACCACTTTACCTACAGGCACCTTGTCAGTTACTTCACGTCTTACGCTCATATGAAGCTTCATATCTTTTAGCTTTTGCTGCGCATCATCTTTAGACATATTGGAAACGTCAGGCATTGTAGTCATTTCCATTCCCTTGCTTACACGCAATGTTACTGTGGAGCCTTCTTTTACTTTTTTTCCACCCTTAGGAAATTGGTCATATATAATGCCTGCTTCTTTTTCGTCATTATACTTTTCTTCTATTTTAAATGTAAACTTGCTTTTCAATTCACTGTCTTTTTTTATATCTGCCGCATTTTTACCCACAAAATCCAATAAATCCACATCTTGTTTATCATTAAACAAAGGGTTACCTGATAATTTAAATATCATATAAACAAGTACGGCTGCACCAATAGCAAATGCAACTGCCATACCTGCCAAAATAGGTAATCCGTAATGATGTTTTTTCTTTGCGGTTTTAGTGCCGTCGCTATTTGCGGCTGCTTTGTTTTTCGGCTTATTCACAATTTTATTAATATACCTCACTTGTGCATTATCATTCAAATACTTGTAATCAAAACGTACACTTGGGTTCTTTTTAAATTCTTCAATATCACCAAGCATTTCATTTGCGGACGCATATCTCTTTATTGGGTCTTTCGCCATAGCTTTAGCTGTAATACTCTCAAGCGCTTCTGGAATATCAGCTTTTATTTTACGTAAAGGTGTTGCAATATCAGATATCTGTTTTATTGCAACAGACACAGGTGTGTCCGACTCGAATGGCAACTGTCCACAGAGCATCTCATACATCATAACGCCTATAGAGTAAATGTCTGATTTAGCGTCTGTATCATCGCCCTTTGCTTGTTCCGGACTGATATAATGCACAGAGCCTATTGCTTTATCGGATTGTATAGCTCCCTCAGCACGAGAAAAACGTGCTATTCCAAAATCCATTACACGGATAGTTCCATCGCCTAAAAGCATAATGTTTTGAGGCTTAATATCTCTGTGTACCACACCTTTTTCGTGAGCGTGACTAAGTGCTTGTAAGGTTTCTGAAATAAAAAACAACGTTTCTTTGTAAGTTAACGGTTCGTTTCGTTCATCTATATATTCGCGTAATGTAATACCATCTATATATTCCATCACTATGAATTGTAGCTTGTCCGATACGCTTATGTCAAATACTTTTACTATATTAGGATGATTTAACACTGCAATAGCTTTAGATTCGTTTTTAAAGCGACGTACTAATTCATCATTATGCAAAAATTCTTCTTTTAATATTTTTACGGCAACCGTTCTATTTTCTTTTAAATCGTTTGCTCTGTAGACATTTGCCATTCCGCCGGTGCCTACTAATTCCTCTATTTGATAACGACCGTCAAGCTTTTTTCCTATTAAACTATCCATTTTTGTCCTCCGTAAAAGCATCTTGCTGTTCTATACCTATAAGCACCGCCGTAATATTATCTTGTCCACCGGCATTTAAAGCTTTGCTTACAAGCTGTTCACATTGTTCAAAAAAATCACAATTTTTAACTATAGCCGACATATCCATAAGAGACACATAATTTGAAAGTCCGTCAGAACACAATATCAATTCTTCACCGTCGTGTACTTCTATCTCCGCATAGTCTATCTCTACTTCGCTCTGCACTCCCAATGCGCGAGTAATCAAGTTTTTATGAGGATGTACAAATGCTTCGGATTCTGTAATAGAGCCTTGCTCCACAAGCTCCTGTACCATAGAATGGTCTCGCGTAAGCTGAATTAATTCATTGTCTCTATAAAGGTAAAGCCGAGAATCTCCTACATTAGCATAATGAAGATAATTATTTTGCACCACTGCGCAAACCAATGTCGTACCCATTCCTCGCATAGCTGAATCTTTTAGTGCAGTATTATACACTAGCGCATTTGCCGATGATATGGTACTCAATATAAATTCTCTCAGCTTTTCCGAAGTATCCACAGCTTTAATTTCGCTTGAAAATATATTTTCAATATGTGCAGCCGCAAGGTTAGAAGCAAGTTTACCGCCCCTAGCTCCACCCATACCATCACATACTACTGCCCAAACGGTATCGTTTTGTTCACGACCAGCTCTGTAATTATCTTGATTTTCGTGCCTTTGGTTGCCAATATCTGTTTTACCTGCCAGTTTCATTTGCACTTTCCCTCCCAACCTCTCGCCTTAGCTGTCCACACGCTGCACTTATTTCAGTACCTAATCTTCGTCTGATTGTTGCATTTACAGATAGCTGTTCCAAGCTATTTGCAAACCGCTTTACATTAGCATCATCAGTAGCCGTGTATGGTGACCCGTCAACGGGATTTATAGGTATTAAATTGATATGCGCCCCCATACCTTTTATAAGCTTTGCAAGCTTTTGAGCGCACTCTTGTGTATCATTAACACCTTTTACCATCGAATATTCAAAACTAATACGGCGGTGCGTTTCATTGTTGTAAGCTCTGCAAGCAGCAATAAGCTTTTCTAATGGATATGCGTCATTTATCGGCATCATTCCACTGCGAAGCTCATTAGTGGGAGCGTGTAAAGAAATCGATAATGTAATACCTAAATGTTCTTTTTGCAGCCTCTCTATCTGTGGCACTATACCGCAAGTGGATAAGCTGATATTACGCATACCGATATTTGCACCATCGTCGCAAGATATATTGCGCAAAAAGCTCATAACATTATCGTAATTATCTAATGGTTCGCCTATTCCCATTAGCACAATATGGGACACACGCTCATTTATATCGTGCTGTACCGCATATATTTCACTTAAAATTTCTCCTGCTGTAAGGTTACGTACTAGTCCGCCTTTAGTAGAAGCGCAAAATTTACATCCCATTCGGCACCCTACTTGTGTGGATACGCAAACAGTATTACCGTAATGATATCTCATCAATACAGTTTCTATACAATTTTTGTCTGCAAGCTCAAATAAATACTTAATTGTTCCGTCTTTCGCTTCTTGTTTACGTTTAATATTTAGTTTTTCAATATAATATTTGTCGTCCAACTGCTTTAATAAAGTTTTTGGCAAATTAGTCATTTCGCTAAAACTCTCTACATTTTTAGAATGTAGCCAAACAAATAGCTGCTTTGCTCTAAAAGCAGGCTGACCGATTTCTTTTATAATCTCACTTAATTCTTGCATTGTATATGAAATAATACTGCATTTATCCATTTTATCACAATCTTTCTAAACTTGCCACAAAAAATCCATCAAGTTCGGAAGAATATGGTGTAAAAATCATCATTTTATTCTGAATTTTTGCTTTTTTATGTATGTTTTTAATATCACATAAAACAAAATCCTTATTATCCTCAATAAATTTATTGATTATATTTGCATTTTCATCGCTGTTAATGGTACAAGTTGAATAAACTAATTTTCCGCCTTTTTTTACGTATTGTGCTGCAGTTCGCAATATTTTTTGTTGTAAATCTATAAGCTCGTTTAATTTATCAAGAGTTTTAAAACGAATATCAGGCTTTTGAGATATAACACCTAATCCCGAACAAGGCACATCACAAAGTACATAATCAGCATCACATAATTCATTGTTAAATTTTTCCGCATTGTTTTGCATTACTTTTGCACAAGTTATTTTGTTTCGTAAAAGCAATGTGTCAATTAACGAAAGTCTGTTAAGTGCAGAATCACAGCAGATAAGCTCTCCTTCGTTACCCATATATTGAGCCAAAGTTGCTGCTTTTCCCCCCGGAGCGCTGCAAAGGTCAATTACTTTACATTTACTTTTCGGCGATAATGCAGCACAAGCTAACTGAGATGCTTCTCCCTGAATATGAAACAGCCCATTTCTAAATGCTTTTGTAGCTGTTATATCGCCCTTATAATCAACGTATAAACAAGCATCTATAGAGCCACGTTCGGTTTTAATATTTTGCTTTGCATACAATTCTTCCATATCTTCAATTGTAGTAGCGAGCGTATTTACTCGTATACATAATGGTGTTTTATTAAATGTAGCTTTTAATTCATTTTCGGCATCTATTCCAAATTCTTTAATAAATACTTTTGCGATTTGCGGTGTCACTGCATATAAGCAAGCAAGCCTATCCAGCTCATTTGCAAACTGCATCTCATCTATGTTTATTGCAGCCGCTTTACGCAGCACAGCATTAACAAGACCGGAAGCGCTTGTTTTTCCAAGCGCTCTAGCCAAAGCAACACTTTCGTTTACTGCGGCAGATAATGGCACAGATGTCATAAATTTTGCTTGATATAACCCACATCTTAATATTGCTCTTACCTCTGCATCAAGTTTATCAATAGGCTTTTTTAGCATTGGTGATAAAATAAAATCCAATGTAATTCTACGTTCAAGCGTACCGTAAAACAAAGCACTTACAAACGCTCTATCTTTTACAGTACCCTCAAAGTTGTTTAGTATATTAGATAAAATTATATTTGAATATCCGTTATTTTCTTGCTTTACCAGTGCCAGTACCGCAGTTCTGCGTGCGTTATCCATATTCCATTGCGCTAATGTTTTACTTTTTAGCGCTTCCCCTTTACATTTAGCTTTTAGTCGTCGTTATGTCTGCCAAATAATAATACTAGCCGCAAAAGCTGCGCAATTGCCACTAATAAAGCCGCTACATACGTAAGAGCCGCTGCTGTAAGCACCTTACGAACACCGGATTTTTCTACATCACTTACAAGTCCGGTACTATCTAATGTAGCTATTGCTCGGTGGCTTGCATTAAATTCCACCGGTAATGTCACTAGCTGAAATACAGTGGAAAGAGAGAAAAATATAATGCCAATTTCTGTTAGCATTGGTATGCTAAAAAGAAGCCCAAACATTACAAGCGGTATCGATAACTTTGAACCAATATTTGTTGCCGGTATTATGGCGGCACGTATTCTCATCGGTACATATTTAGTAGCGTGCTGCACCGCGTGTCCTGTTTCGTGCGCTGCTACTCCTACAGCCGATATACTTGCACTGCCGTATACTGTATCCGACAGCCTTACTACATTATCTCTTGGATCATAATGGTCGGTTAAATTACCTGCTATCCGCTCTACTCGCACATTTTGCAAACCATTCAAATCCAATATTTTACGTGCTATTCCCGCACCAGTCAGCCCACTGCGTGTGGCTGTACTTGAAAAAGCTTTAAATGTACTGGATACCTTCCATTGTGCGTACATAGAAATAAGCAATGCCGGTACAACCAATATAAGATAATACCTATCTATTCCATAAAACATATTGTCCTCCATATTTAGCTTGTATTAATATATGATTATATCATATATTATGCCATCATTAGTATAATACAAGCACAGTTGCAATATTTAGATATTTTGTAAACACTTTATAAACTTATAAAATTTGTCCTACTGCCAATCGTTTACCTGCCGCCCACTGCGCTCCACTCATAAGCTTACTGCCTTGCGGAATTACTTCATCTAAAATTACAGCGCCATCTTTACACGCTATTGTAAGTGGATTTATAGATATAACTGTACCACATTTATCGGCGCTTTCATCGGTACATCTGGTTTTCAAAATTTTAATTTGTTTATTATCGTAAATAAATCTTGCTATCGGCCACGGGTTTAATCCTCTGATTAAATTATGTAATTTAATATAAGACATATTAAAATCAATATTAGCTATTTCTTTATTAAGCATTGGTGCAAATGTGGCTTTGCTTGCATCTTGCGCTATACGCTGCGCTTTACCGCACTTTATGTCTTCTATTGTATCGCACAAAGTCTGTGCCCCTAGCTTTGACACTTTTTCAAACAGCTCTTTGCTCGTCTCATTAATGCCAATATCCACAGGGGCTACAGTAATAATATCACCTTCATCAATGCCTTCACTCATATACTGAATGGTAACACCTGTCTTGCTGTCGCCGTTGATTATAGACCACTGTATTGGCGCTGCGCCACGATACATAGGCAATAACGACACGTGTAAATTAATGCAGCCGTAACGCGGTATATCTAGTATTTCTTTTGGTAATATTCTTCCGTACGCTACTACTACTATCAAATCCGGATTTAAAGCTGCAATTTTCTCTATAATCTCATTATTACGTAAACTTTTCGGCTGCATTACAGGTATATTATGTGTAATGGCTAATTCCTTTACAGGTGGCGCAGTTAGTATTTGCTTGCGCCCTACCGGTTTATCCTCGCGTGTAAATACGCAAGAAATATTATGTCCGCATTTTAACAGTGTGTCTAAGCTCTCCGCGGCAATATCCGGAGTACCCATAAATATTAAATTCATTCATCATCCTCCGAGTCGTCATCATCTTGGTCTTCAAAGAAATATTCTGCAAGCTCCATTATTGTAACACCATCAAGATGATTATTCTCGTGGCACATACACCTAGCCAACATTTCAGTACCTTCCATTGTAAATGGATTTCCAAAACGGTCAAATGCGCGAATTTTCACTTTTTCAGGACGATGGATTGCAGCATTATGTCCCGGGAAAGACAAGCAACCCTCGTATGCCAGCACATCGCCTTCTTTAGAAATAATTTCCGGATTTACAAATTCCAAAAATTCAGGATTGTATTCTTCATCGTTAATTTCATTTTCAGACAATTCAACATTTTTAGCATCAAGACAAATAAAAACTCGTCTCAAAACTCCTACCTGCGGAGCAGCCAAACCGACGCCGCTCTCTACTAAAAGCGTTTCTTTCATATCATCTAATAATTGCCATAATCTTTCATCAAAATTGGTAACAGCTCTTGCTGTTTTGTTTAATATTGGGTCTCCCTCTGTTACTATAGTACGTAATGCCATTATTTATCCTCCTAAATATTATATATCAGCATCGCTGTGAAAATCCAGATATACTGATGCTTTTGTTACTAATCCTGCTTTATTATATTCTTCTAATACACTAGCCATAAGCGTACGAAAGTGATTATCATTTTTGCATTTTATAGTAAGCTTATATCTATAGCTATTATTAATCATTAATATGCTCATTGGTGCAGGCCCCAGTACACGCAAAGGCAATCTGTTAATCAATTTAGCTTTACACGTTAATATGTTAGCAAAATTTTTTGCGGCAAACAAAGTATTCTCCTCCGTTTTCCCATTAAAACCTGCCATACAAATCGTGCAAAACGGAGGATAAAGATTAATATGTCTGAAAGATATTTCTTCGTTATAAAATGCTTTGTAATCTTGTTTTGCCGCCAAATTAAGCACTGGGTTAATAGGGTCAACCGTTTGAATAATTGCTCTGCCCGGTTCATCGGCTCTGCCGCCTCTGCCCACTACTTGAGTTACCAGAGAAAACACATTTTCAAAAGCTTTATATCCTTGCGCAAATAATAATTGATCTATTCCAAGTACCCCAACTAACGTTACTTTTTCAAAGTCAAGACCTTTTGCCACCATTTGCGTACCAATCATTATATCATACTCACAATTTGCAAACTTTTTTAGCATTTGCTCGTGCGAGTTTTTACGACCGGTAGTATCCAAATCCATTCTCAACACTCTTGCTTTAGGAAATAATATTTCTAATTCTTCTTCTATCCTTTGTGTGCCAAAACCAGTATATCTTATTTTCCCACCACATTCAGGGCATATTTCCGGTATCGGTGATATGCTTTTACCGCAATAATGACACAATAATCTATCTTGTGCTTTATGATACACTAGCGGTACAGAGCAAGCGCTGCATTTAAGCGCCTTGCAACACGATGCGCACACTCCTACGGTTTTGTAGCCTCGTCTGTTTAACAATAAAATTGTTTGCTTACTATTATCTAAGTTATACTGTATTTCGTTTGCTAATTCCGTGCTGATAGAGCTTGTGTTTCCACTCGCAAGCTCCGTTCGCATATCTACCAGCTTTACTTTAGGCAGCGGCATATTATTATAGCGCTCATTTAATTCCAGCAGCTCCATTTTACCCGTATTGGCTTCGTAATATGTTTCTGTAGATGGGGTAGCCGATGCTAAAACCAACAATGAATTATTCGCAAATGCACGTTTTTTAGCAATATCACGTGCATCATATCTTGGAGATGAATCTGAATGATAAGTATGTTCTTGTTCTTCATCTATAATTATAAGGCCTAATTTTGATAATGGTGCAAAAATCGCACTACGCGTGCCTACTACAATATCTGCTTCACCTTTTTGTATTTGCAGCCACTGTAGCAATCTTTCGGTATTGCTAAGAGCAGAATGTTGCACAGCAACTCTATCTCCAAAAAATCCTTTTAAACGATATATCATCTGTGGAGTAAGCGATATTTCAGGCACCAGCACAATTGCTTGTCGGCCCATATTAATTACTTCTTCTATAAGCTTTATGAATATCAATGTTTTTCCGCTTGAAGTTATTCCATATAAAAGAGCTTTTTTAAATACACCTTTATTTAAATCTTCTTTTAATTTATCAAATACAATTTGCTGTGAATTTGATAAGACAATCGGGTCACTTTTTGCTATTATATCATCATACAATAAAACACTTTTATCTATTTCACGATCAGATAATATGCCTTTTTTACACATATTATCCAGTACGGCTTTAGAAACACCACTATTTACTAATACGCTGCGCGGAGTTTCTCCGTCCTTAATTATATCTATTGCCATTTGCTGCTTTAGTGTAAGCTTTGTATTAATACAGTTTATCGAATATACAGTTTGCTTATGCTGCGATATTTGTTTTTGAAGCTTTGGCAAATTGCCTGTACTCACAGCTTTATATTGTGCGCCATACGGAATAACAGCTTTTACCGCATCATAATATGTGCAAAAGGTCATTTCCTTTAAATAATAAACTAAATCAAGCAATTCACCTGTAAGAGATGCTCCTTCAGGTGCTACATCAAATATACTCTTTAGCGTTATATCTTCTGTTAATTCTTTTGTTCCCAGCACTACTCCCATACGCGCAGATGTACCGTAGCCAAATGGAACCAGTACCATACTGCCAACAAAAACCTGATTTTGCAGATGCGCAGGCACGAGATAGGTATATAATTTATCAAAATGAAAGGTGGCGTTGTTTACCGCCACCTGTACAGTAACAGCTATCTTCGTCACCCCCGTACTGTAGCTTTATTTACTCTCGCTTTGTCTTTGCTTTAATATTGCATATATTTCATCGGCACATTTATCCACATCATCATTCACTACTACGAAATCATAATCCACAGCATAATTCATTTCTTCAACGGCTCTTTGCAAACGTGCAGTTATTTTATCCTCGTCTTCAGTGCCTCTGCCGTGTAAACGCCGAGACAATTCTTCGTAGCTTGGCGGCCGCACAAATACAGTGGTACAGTCCGGATACAAACGTTTGATATTTGACGCGCCTTGCACTTCTATCACCAATAAAGTAGTGATATTTTTTTGCAATCTTGTATCAATCTCCGATTTTGGAGTACCGTAATAATTACCGCAATAACAAGTATATTCTAATATCTTTCCTCTGGCGATTTTTTCTTCAAAAGTTTCTTTTGTAATAAAATAATAGCTTTCGCCTTCTGTTTCACCTGCACGTTTTTCTCGTGTAGTAGCCGATACCGATATTTCCATACCATTATGAATTTCCATTAAACGCTTTACTACAGTATCTTTTCCCGAACCAGATGGGCCTGATAGTATTAAAAGACATCTATCTTTATTCATCATCTAACTCTATGTCCTCCATATCTTCACTTGGCTCTGTAAGCCTGTTTGCTACAGTCTCCGGCTGCACTGCCGAAAGAACAACGTGATCGGAATCCATTATTATCACAGCTCTTGTGCGCCTGCCATATGTTGCATCAATAAGCGCTCCCTTGTCTCTTGCCTCTTGCACTATACGTTTGATAGGCGCAGATTCAGGGCTAACAATAGCTATTAATCTGCTTGCACTAACCATATTACCAAATCCGATATTGATGAGCTTCATCACTTTCTCCTTGATTATTCAATATTTTGTATTTGTTCACGTATTTTTTCTATTTCGGATTTCATATTTACTACAATACGCGTTAATTCCAGTTCTTGCACTTTACTGCCTATAGTATTGGTTTCTCTGTTTAATTCCTGTGTCAAAAAATCAAGCTTACGTCCCACAGGCTCATCTAAATTCAATATATCTCTAAATTGATGTATATGGCTACGTAGACGTACTGTTTCTTCATCTACCGCTGTTTTATCTGCAAATAAAGCCGCTTCTTGCACTATTCTTGCATCGTCTATGTTTTTATCTTCTAAAAGCTCACGCAACCTATTCGTTAGTTTTTCAATGTATTTTGCTATACGTGTACTGTTTTTATCATCAATTAAATCCGTTGCCTGTTCAAGCAATGTCAGCCTAACTAAAATGTCCTCTTTTAGCTTCGCTCCCTCTGCTGCACGCATCTCGATAAAGCGCTGTAGCGCATCAAATGCCACTTTACTCGCATCATTCCATAGCACATCTTCATCTTGTTTTGCTTTGCAAACTGTAAACACATCAGGGAACCTTGCCAAATCTAAAGCCGACACATTATCTGCAATTTCAAACTCTTTAGCCATATTATGTATTGCATCGCAATATGCTTTGGCTATATCTTTATTTAAAATTATTTGTGTATCGTCAACATCAATATTTTGTATAGTAAGTGTTAATTCTACTTTACCACGTGAAATTTTGGTGTTTAATAGCTTTTTAAAACGGTCTTCCATAAATGCGCAGCCACGTGCAAGCCTTGACGAATATTCAAAATATCTTGAATTAACGCTCTTTATCTCAACAGAAATATCTCTGCCATTCATAAGTGCTGTACTTGTACCATATCCTGTCATACTTAATGTCAAATTATTCACCGCCTTAATCTTAATACTATTTAGTACATTTTACACTTTTTTTAATACTTTTGCAAGTATACACAGCATCACAGAATAATTTACAATATAAAAAGCCGCTAATCAAAAGATTAGCGGCTTTTGGCGGAGAGCTAGGGATTTGAAAACTATCATTTAACCAGTTTCTGTCAACAACTAAAAATTAACACAAGAAAAAATTAATGTCAAGGTAGTTAATTCGCAAAA
Source organism: Oscillospiraceae bacterium (assembly GCA_036641735.1). Classification (GTDB taxonomy): domain Bacteria; phylum Bacillota; class Clostridia; order Oscillospirales; family Ruminococcaceae; genus JAGPHI01. The sequence continues at coordinate 3,882 of JAVWEG010000049.1, read as the reverse complement.
TCAATGAAATTTAGTTTACGCGCTTCTTTCAATAATGTTTTTTCTCGAATGTGCGTATATATATTTAAAGTTGTTGAAACATCGCTATGCCCCATAAGTAATTGAGTGATTTTCACATCTAGCCCACTTTCAAAACATTCCGAGCAAAAATAATGTCGCAAGGAGTGAGCGCATATATTTGTATTGCTGATTGCACGATATTGTGAAATGAGGGTAGATGTTTGTTTGTGTTTTAGCAGCTCCCCATTTTCATTACCTAAAATATAAGCATCCGGCTTACCTCGTCTTGTTAATAAAACGTCATAGGCTTTATCTAGCAAAATTATTTTACGTATACCGCTTTCGGTTTTAGGCTTTTTTATAAAAGGTTTATCACCGCTAAAATACACCGATTTATACACTGATATTTCTCTAGCTTCAAAATTTATGTCTTTCCATTGCAAGGCAAGCAGCTCCCCACGGCGGCAGCCTGTATATAACGCTAAAAAGAAAAACAATCCGAATGGGGCATTTACGTTTTCTATTACAGCGTTAATGTCAAATGGTGTGGGAAATGCTCTTGTATGTTTTTCAAGATTTTTAGGTACACGTACCACCGCCGCAGGGTTTGTGCAAATTATTCCCTCTTTAATTGCATAAGTAAATAGCATATTAAGTAGTAATAATCTGTTTCTTACGGTTTTTGCTGCTGGCGCATCGCCTTTAAATCTAATCAACGAATAATCCAGCAAATATGTTTCTACGTTTTTTGACGATATTTTAGAAATCGGAATATCTGCAAAATATTTTTTGGCTTGGTTCAGCGCAGTCTTATATCCGGCAACAGTATTAGGTTGTAAAGATACAAAGTGTTCGTTTCTGAACATATCAGCCACCTCTTGAAAAGTCGGTGAAGTTTTGCTAGTTTTCATTAAAAACGCTCCTTAAATAATATATAAAGCAATTACGCTTTATAACAATCGTAGAGCGACAATATAATTAGTCAAGGTACATTAGCGCATAAGAGCCTGTAAAAGGCTCTTTTTTATATGCAAAAAATGAAAGTGAGGAAAAGCAAATGACACAGATTATAGCAATAGCAAATGAAAAGGGTGGTGTAGGAAAAACAACATCAACAGTAAATATCGGTGCTGCTTTAGCGGCGCTCGGTAAGCGTGTACTTTTGGTAGATTTAGACCAACAAGCAAATCTTTCGGATTATTTAGGCTATGAGCCTAAATCAGACAGCAGCACAATATCCGATGCTCTGTATTTCAAAGCAAGCGGATACGCAGTAGATTATCAGCATTTAATATGCCGTAGCAAAGAAAGCATTGATTTCATACCGGCAAGCAAAATGTTAGCCAGCATTACTTCGGTGCTTGGCACTGTAAGCAATAGTCAGCAAGTATTATCCGAGCTTTTGAAAGACGAGCATATAAAGGAGAATTATGATTACGTATTAATAGATTGCCGCCCTAGCTTAGATTTACTTGTAGTAAATGCTTTTGCAGCAAGCACCGGAGTGATTATTCCGGTACAAGCTGAAAAATTCAGTCTTGATGCCGTAAGCAGCACGATAGATACATTTAATAGGGCGCGGACGTTGAACCACGATTTACAGCTTGTAGGCTTGCTTGTAACAATGGTAGACAAACGCACCACAATGTCAAAAGCCGTAGAAAAAGCACTTCGAAACAATTACGATAATGTATTCACTACCGTAATACCGCGCCTTGCCGAAGCGGCTATTAGTACATATGAGCAAAGAAGCTTAGTGTCTTTATCACATTCAAGATTAGGCAGTGCATATACGTCAGTGGCAAATGAGCTAATCGATATTTGCGAAAGGAATAATAAACAATGACAAAAAATCAAACAACTTATTTCGCATTATGTAAAATTTCAATTGAAAGCTTAGATAAAGAACATAACTCAATCAACATTAAATTTGTTGATTTAGAAACTTCAGATATTTACCATATACAAATTGGAGAATTACACCCTGCACTAGCAAAATTATCTGAGCTGAACTTACTTGAGGTTGAGCGTGTTCGCACTAAATATGGGTATGAATATCCCGACTTTCCGTCAATTGGCGAACAAAAAAGAAAAGCAAGACTTGTGGAATATTTTGTCTTGTTCTGCTGTGCAGCGTTATTTTTAATTGGTATGCCATTGATTTTATTAGAGATTATTTAGTTTATCTAGCACTTCTAAAATGATTTCAACTACGGCACTTAAACTTTCGTATATTGATAAAATTCCTAAAAAAAGAGTTGCAATTGGCATTTTATCTTGCAAAACAATTGAAGTCAAGGCATTTTCATAATCATAAAAAAACACCAACCAAACAGTGGTTGTGCTGACAAAAAATTTAAAGAATAAAATAACAATTTTTGCTGACAAAAAAGAACTCATAAAAGCTTTAGATAAACGGTTAGCATCATAATGATTTAATAAAAATGTTGCTATTGCCACAATTAATGTAACAAACACAAGGATTTTAAAAAAAGTAAGAATATAGGCTCTAATAAAAAAGCTTGTGTCTACCGCCGCAGTTTCAAAACTCAAATTCAATCACCTCCCAGATAATATAACATTTTTTCAAGTAAACCACAATGTCAAAAGCCGTAGAAAAAGCACTTCGAAATAATTACGATAATGTATTCACTACCGTAATACCGCGCCTTGCCGAAGCGGCTATTAGTACATATGAGCAAAGAAGCTTAGTGTCTTTATCACATTCAAGATTAGGCAGTGCATATACGTCAGTGGCAAATGAGCTAATCGATATTTGCGAAAGGAATAATAGAAAATGAATATAGATTTAAGTAAATCGGTAAAAACCCCGAAAGCAGCATTTAATGAACTTTTTGGTAATGACAACGAGGGAATAAAAGAAATTTCATTATGCGATTTAATAGAATGGCAAAATCAGCCGTTCAAGCCATATAGCGATAGTAAGCTCCAAGAGCTTGCAGATGATATAAAATTACACGGTGTGCTATCCCCTATTATTGTTCGTCCAATAGCAGCAAGTGCAGAGAACACATTTAGCGGATATCAAATTTTAGCAGGACATAATAGAGCGCGCGCATCTCGTTTAGCCGCAAAAGAAAAAATCCCCGCAATTATAAAAGAGGGGCTAAGCGATGATGAAGCCGAGCTTATAATGCTAAATACTAACCTTAACCAACGTGATGAGCTGCTGCCAAGTGAAAAAGCGGCAGCATATAAAATGCAGCTTGATGCTATGAAACGCAAAACAGGTAAAAAAGATAATAGTATGGAAACGCAAGAAAATTTTCAAGCGAACACTTCGGCAGCCGAGCTTTCTGAATTAGTTGGCGAGAGTAAAACACAAATATATAAGTATATAAGCTTACTTAATCTTAATGAAAATTTTGCAAAGCTCGTTGATAACAAAGAAATTACCGTTAATGCAGGGGCGGATATTTCTTGTCTTTCACAAACGCAGCAAAGCCTTGTATATCTTTTTATGGAAAAAGAAAACAAACAGTTAACACCAACAATTGCCGCTACATTAAAGAAATATGCTAAGGAGATATCTTCATCATTAATAGGTGATGAAATATTAAATACTGCATTTAATATCAAACAAAAAGTTATTAAAAATAAAGAAGCACAAAGCAATGCAAGTAAAATTAAAACTGTTCAGTTTACAATAGCACAAGCAATGCTTGATGAATACTTTCCAAGCCTTAATGAAAAAGAAGCGTTACACAAAATACTGGAAATTTTAAGGCAATGGCACGAAAATGAAAATGCAGATTAACAATTCAATGTCTGTCTAAGCTTCAATTCTATTTATTCCACAAAGTGGAATAAATGCAAAATACAACATTGACACACGAAAAGCAAAAATGCAATTTAGTAATT
>JAVWEG010000048.1:8616-17108 GCA_036641735.1 Oscillospiraceae bacterium | reverse complement strand
GACTTATAACATCTAAACTTTGAGTACCGATAGAGCCTGTAGAACCAAGCACCGTGATTACTTTTTTCATAAATTAGCCTCTCTTGCATTATCTTAATACAGTAATAACCATCGACACAAAAGGAGCGATAAAAATTACACTGTCAAATCGGTCTAATATGCCACCGTGTCCCGGGAAAATAGTACCATAATCCTTTATTTCGCATTGACGTTTAATTGCAGATGCAAGCAAATCTCCTAAAATACCTAAAATGGAAGATATCACTCCGATTATTGCAATCATAATATAATATTTAAAACTTGTGTTATCAAGTGGCAATCCCACAAATTTGCCTTGCATTAAAGTATAAACATATGTAATTATCATTCCTACTACAACACTGCCAAGCACACCGCCAATAGCGCCTTCTACTGTTTTATGAGGACTTACGATAGGTGCTAATTTGTGTTTGCCAAAAAAACGTCCTGCAAAATATGCAGCGGAATCACCGCCCCAAGCAAAGCCTAATATAAGCAACATAAAATATATTGCATCATATCCATAATTATCTCTTGGTAATAATGTTTTTAAAAATATAAACGAATAAAAGCAAAAAATAGCTATTCCCGAAAAAACGACCATACCGCTTAATTTTGCAAAATTGAGCGATTTGCTGTTGATAATTACACAAATTGCTAAATACAGTACAAATAAATACGAAATTGGAAGCAAGCTAGTTCTTGTAAATTTAGTGCTGCTCAGCATTATAATTAAAGTATATGGCACAAATCCCCAGAATATATATTTTGCTTTTTCAAATTTGAATGCCATAAATATTTCGTGAATTGCCAAAAGACAAATACCTGCAATAACCAAATCGAAAAAAACAGTATTAAAAAACATCATTACAGCAGATAAAATAACTATTCCTACCACAGAAGTAATAATTCTAGTTTTCATATTTCTCCTTTTATATTCCGCCAAATCGGCGTGTGCGCTCATTAAATTGTGTAATTGCTTCGTCAAGATCATTGCGCGTAAAATCAGGCCATAGCACATCCATCTCTACAAATTCGGAATAAGCCGATTGCCACAACATAAAATTTGATATACGTTTTTCTCCGCTTGGCCGTAAAATAAAATCCGGATCTTTTTGCCCTTTGGTATAAAGCTCATTTGATATCATCTCTTGAGTTATATCTTCCGAATTCAGTATACCTGATTTTACTTTTTCGGCTATGATTTTGGTTGCGTGCAAAATTTCCGCTCGAGCGCCATAATTGATAGCAATATTTAAAACCATTCCCGTACGGTCTTTGGTATCTTCTTCTATTTGTCTCATTTGTTTTTGATGTTCTTTAGATAATTGTTCGCGTTCTCCTAAAAATATAATACGATTGTTCCGTTTGGAAAAATCATAAGCTCTAACTAAATATTCCCCAAACAGTTTCATTATTCCTTTTACTTCATCGGCAGGTCTTGCCCAGTTTTCAGTAGAAAACGCATAAAAATACACAGAAGATAAGCCAAGCTCACTGCAATAGTCTCCAATGTCTTCAAACACTTCCGAGCCACGCTTGTGTCCCATAGTACGGGGCAATCCGCGTTTTTTCGCCCATCTTCCATTGCCGTCCATAATAATACCAATACTTAATCCTTTTGCGCTATCTGCATTAATTGACATAAAAGCACGCTCCATCATCAAAACTAAGACGCTGCATCAAAACGGCTATCACTACAACACGTTAAGTTGGCAATTCACTCGTTTTGAGACAGCGTCATATTATCCATAAAAACTAAAAACTAGATTTCCATAATTTCCTTGTTTTTTGTTTCGGAAATTCTATCTACTTCTTTAATGTATTTATCGGTCAATTTTTGTGCATCATCTTCAATGTTTTTAAGGTCGTCTTCTGTAATCTCACTGGATTTTTTCATTGCCTTAAATTTATCCAAAGCATCTCTGCGTACATTTCGCACAGCCACTTTCGCTTCTTCAGCAAATTTCTGCACTTCTTTACATAACGCACGGCGCCGCTCTTCCGTTGGAGATGGAAAAACAAGACGCATTACGCGCCCATCGTTTGCAGGGTTAATACCAATATCCGATGTGAGAATAGCTTTTTCTATAACGTGCATAAGCGATGAATCCCACGGACTGATTGTAAGCACTCGTGCTTCTGCTACCGATACAGCGGCAAGCTGATTAATAGGTGTAGGCGTACCATAATAATCCACCATTACTTTATCTAATATAGCAGGATTTGCCCGTCCTGCACGAATTGTAGTAAATTCCTTTGACAGATGTTCGGTAACCGCTACCATTTTATCCTCGTATTTTTTAAGTTCAGCATTCATTTTAGCCATCTCCTTTTATCTTATTCTGATACTAAAGTACCAAGCTCTTCGCCACGCACAGCTTTTGCAATATTTTCGGGGTGCATTATATCAAACACCAATATCGGTAAATTGTTATCTCTGCACATCGTAGCTGCGGTACTGTCCATTACCGCTAATTTGTCTTGCAAAACAGTACTGAAAGTTAAAGTATCATATTTTATTGCATCGGAATATTTTTTAGGATCTTTATCGTATACACCGTCTACCATAGTCGCTTTGAATATTATATCCGCATTAATTTCTGCCGCTCTCAAAGCCGAAGCAGTATCTGTAGAGAAAAATGGATTGCCTGTGCCGCAAGCTAAAATAACAATACGTCCCTTTTCAAGGTGCCTAATAGCACGGTTGCGTATATATGGCTCTGCCACTTGCTGCATAGCAATTGCCGTTTGCACTCGCACTTCAACATCTAGTTGTTCAAGGGCATCGGCTACAGCCAGTGCGTTCATTACAGTGGCAAGCATACCTATTTGGTCTGCACGAGTACGCTCCATTTCTCCGCTCGAGCGTCCACGCCAAAAGTTACCTCCGCCTACTACTATGGCTATCTCAGCACCTAAATTGTGTGCTTCTTTAATGCCCTCACATATGCGTTTGATTGTATCCACGCAAAGCCCAAAGCCTTTGTCTCCTGAAAGTGCTTCTCCGCTAAGCTTTAGCAGTACTCTCTTGTATTTTATATCCATTCATACCTCCACAAGCATTAATCGTCTTTTCTATTTTACAATAAATAGCATACAAAGTAAAGCTATTTACAGTAAATTAAGAATTACGTCACAAAATACTTTTCTCCATTTTTGACCATTCGCTCAATGCCACATTGTTATAATTTTTCTCGCTCGAGCAAAGTATCTCGGCTGCATTTAAATCTTGTGGATTTTTCGGCATCGTAAATGTAAAGCTGCACCCGAAATCCTCATTGTTTTTTACAATAATATTTCCACCCATAAGATTTGCTATTTCTTTGGATATAGACAGTCCCAGCCCCGTACCTGTGGTAACAAAAGCAGAAGAATTGCTCACCCTATAAAACTTATTAAATATTTTGTCAAATTCATTCTCTGCTAATCCGATTCCATTATCTGTTACAGTGATAATGATATCAGTTTGATTTTCGCTTATGTACACTTTTACTATGCCGTTTTCTTTATGAACAAGCTCTACACTTTTAATTGCATTTGACAATAAATTCAATAGAATTCTCTCTACCTTTTCTTTATCGAAAAGAATATTGATTGTATTTTCCGAAAGCATTGTAAACTCTAATTTAATATTTTTTGCTTCTACGATGCTCGTTAACGTCTTCATTGTTGCTTTGACAGTATTTTCGATATTGCCATAATGCAGCATTGGTCTTAATTTATTGCTTGCCAATGCTGCTGAGTCCAGTAAATTACAAGCTAAACGTAAAGAACGATATGCGTTTGTTGTAATTATATCACATTCCCTCTTATAATTTTCAGCGTAAAGTGCATTTTCATTCTTTTTTAGCTTTAAGCTCAAAAGCTCGGTGGACGTTAGTATCACGTTTATAGGTGTTTTAAATTCGTGCGACAGCGTCGTATAATATTCAATATATTTATTTGCTTGTGATATTTTATTTTCCAGCTCAATTATTTTTAAATCGTTGCTTTCTAACATTTCGCTTTGCACTTCAAGCTTATGCTTTAGCACTTCTATTTGTATTTTTGGAGTTAAATAATCAATTAATATATTATTATCCTCATCAATGCTTATTTTGTTTTTCAAATAGCCAAAAATCAAACCAATTACAGGCTCACAAGAATTATCGATTTTAATTATTTTAATATCACTTATTTCATCTGTAATACAATCTATGCCGCGAAGTATTTGCTTTAAATCATTACCTTTAAAGCAAATAGACCTTTCGCGAATATTTTCACAAAAAGTCTTAATTGTTTCATTATGTATTTCCACTAAATTGTCTTGTGTGTAAAAATACGCACGTTCTTTATCACTTACAATAACCCATACAAACGATGCCTGCAAATTATTTTTTGCACCTATTTGTAATGCTTTCATCAGCGTGCCAAAATTATTTTTTGCTTTGCTATTATTAATGTATTCTTCAATTTCGTTAACGCATATTTGTTCTGCATTTAGCTCATTCGCTTTTTTATACAAATGTGACCTCCATATTATAGGATATCTTGCAGCTTTATATATTCCGCAGCTTGTTTTAATAACTGGCTGCTAGTAAGCGATTTAACTTTAAATTCTCCGTTAAATCCGACTACAGCTTTAAATGTGTCTGTACTTATTTCTGTAATGCGCAAAACGCATTGTCTGATGGCTCGTTCCACGCAATTTTCCGTAGTACCATTTTCTTTTGCTATTACAGCATAAACATTTTTGCCTATAGCACAAGCTGTTGTTTGGCTAAGCAAGATTTCTAAAGCTCTAGACATATATTTATAAGCCAATAAATGTGTAGGCACACCTAATTCTATAATAAATCTGTAAATATCATTATTTCTATAAGGCTTAATTATATTACCTTTCTTATCATTTAGCAACATTTTTATTCGTTTGTGTAATACATCCAGCGAATATGGCTTTAACAAGAAATAATCAACACCAAACGCTTTTGAATTTCGTGTGATAAAATCTTGTTCACTTGCACTTGTTAATAATATTATAGGTAAATCATCACAAGATGAAATGCGTAGCTGTTCTAAAACATATATGCCATCATTTAATGGCATAATTACATCTAAAATCATTACGTCAGGTTTTAATTCTTGCGCTTTAGCCAGTGCATCATTACCATTACCGACAATTGCACAAATATACATATCGTCCTGCATATCAAAATATTCTTTTAATATAAAGCAGGTATCCACATTGTCATCTGCAATTAATATACTTATTTTTTTCATTGTATCCATTAAGATTTCACCAGTTTTCAAATTTAAATATTAATTAAACCACATTGCATACTTTGCAATCGTGTAAAACATCATAAAGCATATTTGCACTCACTGCATTTTCAAACAAATAAAGTGTTATCTGCTTTGCGATTTGCTCATCGTCTGTTAAGTATTTATTTGTGGAATTTATAATATAGCCATTATAATTCTCCTCAACAGATATACCATATTTCACGCCTTTTTCGTTCCTCACTATCGCATATGTTGTTTTGTGTTCTTTTTGCAATTCACCTATATTGCTGTATTTTTTTACAAGTATTGTTTCGCTTTCCATTATTCTTTTCCTCCGCATTTATTTTTTGCCATTGTTAGTTGGCAAATTTTAGTTTACAAGATTTAACATACAAAGCGCAATAGAAATTTTTCGAGCTTTTCCGACAATTATGTTTTAATAAATAGGAAAAACAAAAAAGAGTAATATTCTTATCTTAATTGTACAAATATTTTATAAAATCAAACAATAAATTCTCTTATATTGCCAAATATTTAATTTTCAATATATATATTGCATAAAAATAACGTTAAAAGTTTTATCTGATAAAATTGTAAACATTTGGAAATTAGATGAAAAAAAATATTAAATATAAAAATTAGCTTGACATTTATACTAAAATGCTTTAAATTATTAAAGCAGTGATTAATATTTGGGGGCGTAGCTCAGCTGGGAGAGCGTACGGTTCGCATCCGTAAGGTCAAGAGTTCGATCCTCTCCGTCTCCACCACATAAGAACGCTAATTTCGATAGAATTTTTATCGAGATTAGCGTTCTTTCTTTTGCACTTACATCCGTCAGAAACAAATTTGCACACAGGTTTCAATCTACAAACGATTAATTACAAATATTATGAAAATCAAAATCCGCACATCGCTTTTGTGCAAGCAATGTGCGGACAGTTTCAAGTACGTAAATAGAACAAAAAGCTATTATGCAACAATGTTTTCCATTAATCTTTCTCCGACAGATAGGCAGCCTGAATAGCCTTTATTGCACCGTCAAGCCCTATGTCTCCGCTATCTATGCAGATATGATAGTTTTTGGCTTCACCCCATTTTTCTTGTGTATAGTGATGATAGTAATTTGCTCGTTTTTTATCAAGAGAGGTAATCTTCTGCTCAATTTTTTCAGGTTCATCACCGTATTCCGATATAGCACGTTTTTTTCTAACCTCCATATCGGCAAAGATAAATACCTTCAGCAAATCATCCCTGTCCTTCAATACATCGTCTGCACATCGTCCTACAATAACGCAGGGACCTTGTGCTGCTATTTCTCGTATTACAGCGAACTGTGCTAAAAACACCTTGTCATTCAGCGGAAGAGCAAATGGTACACCCGGATTGAACGGATAAACAAAGCCTTCTCTCCCCTTTGCTTCAGCATTTTCAAAAAATCTTGCTTGAATAGAGCTGCTCTTTGCAGCTAAAGTAATCAGCTCTTTATCATAAAATGGAATATGAAGTTGCTTTGCCAGATTTGCTCCAATCAATCTGCCGCCGCTTCCGTATTGGCGGCTGATGGTAATAATACTGTGTCTCATAGATGCACCTCCACGGCTATGCGCCGTTCATATTCTGGGTAGCAATCCGTTTCATAGATTTGTAGGAAAGCAAGCATACAATAATCGTAAGTACATCCGCAATTGGCTGCGAAAAATAGATGCCGTTTATGCCTAAAATGCGTGGAAGTAAAATGATAAATGGAATATAAAAAATGCCCTGACGGATTGTGGAAAGAAACAGCCCAAATTTAGATGCACCAATAGTTTGGAAAGTAATTGTCATCATATAGCATAGTCCAAATGCAGGATAAAGAGCTACCTGTGAAATGAGCAAACGTGAGCCGTATTCTACCACAGCAGGATTGCGGTTAAACAGCATAATAAGTGGCTGCGAAAGCAGAATGTAAACAACGGACACAATAACCGACAAAAGCAATGTGGATTTTAGTGAAAAACGTGCTGAATCGTGAAAACGAGTTTCATTTTTTGCACCGAAAGCATATGACGCTACAGGCTGATACCCTTGCATAAAGCCCATAATGACGTAGCAGCCAATCAAAATCAGCCGCTGTACCACACCATAAGCGGCAATAATTAGGTCACTGTCGGGCAGTGTTGCGGCAGCTATATTGGTAAGCGAGGTCGCGACTGCAAGACAAATTTGAATAACTGCCGTTGGGATGCCGATGAGAATTACATCTTTAAACAGTTTAACTGTGGGTTTAATATATTCAATGCCTACCTTGATAATGGATTTTCCGCTCAGGTAGAACCATACTAAAATTGCAAAGGTGACAAGCTGCGAAACTGTTGTCGCAAGCGATGCACCCTCCACACCCATATTAAAGCCCCATTCAAACATAAAAATCGGATCTAGAATAACGTTGAGAGCAGCGCCTACAATGACGGCAACGGTGGAAATTTTAACCGATGATTCCGCTCTGGCTGCACAGTTAAGGCTTTGCGCAGGGAGATTGGCAAGGGCTGCAATGAACATCCAAAAAGCATAATCTTTGGCGAGTGGCATAACTGTTTCAGAAGCGCCGAATGTGCGTAGCAACGGCTCCATAAAAATAATACCGCCTACACATAAAAGTGCGCCAATGAGGGTAGATGCCGCAACAATGGTGGATATAGTCCTGTTAGCGCCGTTTTTATCGTCTGCGCCAAGCTGCCGCCCTGCCAATACTGCCGCTCCTGCGGCAAAAATATTCTCAATAGATACAAAAATCAGAAGCAACGGCAAAGTGACACCCACTGCCGCCAGTGCGGTTTCGCTATCTAAAAGTCCAATGTAAGCTGTGTCTACGATGTTGTAAATTGCTTTCGCCAAAAGCGCAATTGTTGCGGGAATTGCTAATTTTATAATTGCTTTTGAAGGCTTTACATCTGCCAGAAGTGATTCTTTTTCAATGCTTTTATCTTTGCTCATTTTTCGTCACCGTCTCTTTCTATTACACCATATAAAAGGATGCTAAGAGAGCGTTTACATATTTTCTCGTGTTCTTCAAGATTGAGCGCTTCAGTAGGCTCCATTTGATACCGTACATTCGCAAAATCCTGATAAAGCCGAAAGGTATCCACTGCACTTTGAATAGTAACGTCGGAGCGAAGCTTTGCCGATTGTAAAAACTCAGTAAGCACCGAAATATTCAGCGCATC
>JAVWEG010000048.1:0-8604 GCA_036641735.1 Oscillospiraceae bacterium | reverse complement strand
GACAATCACATCACAGAAAAGCTTATGACACAACGGATTTTCACTAAAAAAGCTAAGCCTTGCATCGAAATATCGTTCCAATCTGTTCTCTTTTGTGCCGCTAACATCGGAAAGCTCGTTTTGTAAATGCCCAGTCAAGCTGTCAAAAAGCTCTTTTATGCAAACAAGGTACAGCTCATCTTTATCTTTAAAATAGTGATAAAGAATTCCCTTTGAAATGTCCCCCACCGTACAGATGTTGTTAATGGAACTAAGCCCATACCCCTGCGTGCCAAACTCCTTTAAAGCGCTATCCAAAATTTTGCGCCGACTTAATAAATTTTTTTCGTCTCGTTTCATACAATACCTCCAAAATAGACCTACTGGTCTGTAATTACAATATTATCATAAACAGACCTGCAAGTCAATATTATTTATATGAACATCATTTTACAGAAATTTTTGTTTTTATTTCCAAAATTAATTTGAATATATAACGAGTAAAGGAGCTGTACCTCTAAAAAAAGCACAGCTCCTTATTTGCGTATTAATTAAATTTTATTAATTGAGTAAAATTAGGTGTTAACCGAGTGTAGCTCATAATTTTGTTTTGATTAATTCGGCAGCTTGTAGTGGTGTAATAATGCTTACATCAATTTTTTCTGTATCTAATATATTATAATTATTTATTCGAGCAACGCTTCTATCAATAACATCTGCCAGCCTTATCCCACTGTCAATGTCTAACTTTATTCTTTTTACTAAGGATTGTTCATCTGCAATTAAAGAAAATGTTTTTATCAAACAATCGTTAGTATCGAGTGAGGATAAAATGGAATTAATGATACTTTGTTCGTGCATCACCCAACAAAAAATAATATATTCATATTGAGAACATTTTAAAAACTGATTTAACTCGAAACAAATGTTTTTTATAACCATAGTTTTAGTTTCTTCGTTAACAACGAAAGGCTGCATATCCCAGCACCAATCTCCATCAAGAAAAACATTGCGCGGTAATATTTTTTGCAGCTCCCTACAAGTAGTTGTTTTTCCAACACCCATTGTACCACTAATCATTATTAATGTTTTCAATTATTTCACCTCTTAAAATAAAAATATCACTCATCCGTGTAAATACCAATTACTATTTTTTGCGTGGTACTTTGCACTGTAAATAAATATTGATAGATTATCATACCATTTTCATCTAAGATTTTCCACCTTTTAAGTGTGAAATAGAGGAAAGTTTACCGCAAATTAATGCAGACAAATAGCTTTTAGCTAAATACAATAGTACACATACTTTACTGCATAGCAAAAATTATAATGTTGTAAAATTATTATTTGTTTTATCTTGACAATTTGGTTTATTAATAATAGACTATAATTAGTTTATTGTTAATAAACCGAGAGTGAGGGTTTCTATATGATTGAATATAAATTAGGTAATATTGAAATGCAATTTGCAAATTTAATTTGGACAAATGAGCCAATTTCTTCAGGTGAGCTTGTAAAGCTTGCCGAGGCAAGCATTTCTTGGAAAAAGTCTACCACATACACCATTTTACGCAAGCTATGTGAAAAAGGAATTTTCCAAAATGAGGAAGGCTTTGTAACATCTCTTGTGTCAAAAGCAGAATATATTTCTATGCAAAGCGAGAGGTTTGTAGATGAAACTTTTGACGGCTCACTGCCACAATTTATTGCTTCATTTGCAATGCGAAAGACTCTATCTGACAACGAGATTGAAGAAATTCAAAGCCTTATTAATAAGCATAAGGGGGAATAGTAATGCTAGACACTGCGTTTTTGCAAGCCTTGAATATGAGCTTTACTGCAAGCTATGTTATTCTCTTTGTGCTTTTGGCAAGGCTTTTCTTAAAAAAAGCTCCGAGAGTTTTTTCGTATTCCCTATGGTCAGTGGTACTGTTCCGCTTACTTTGTCCATTTTCATTCGAGAGCATATTTAGTATCTTTAGTATAACAGGTCGTGATATCAAAGATATTCGCCCATTTCCGCCTGAATTTACAACAACTCCCCCACCAGAAACAATTATACAATATCCAAACAATACCGTGGCAATTGCACCACCTGTAAAGCCTCATTTTGAAATGATTTTTACGCTAATCTGGTTAACTGGCATACTTGCAATGTTGCTTTACAGCGTTATTTCTTTTGTAAAATTAAAGCGAAGTCTAATCGGTTCAGTACAGCTTAAAGACAATATCTACCTTGCCGACCATATTACTTCGCCATTTGTTATGGGAATTATAAAGCCTAAAATTTATCTTCCCTCCTCCCTTTCAAATAGCGAAAAAGATTTTATCATAGCTCACGAAAAATGCCATATAAAAAGATTTGACCATATTACAAGAATACTCGGCTTTTTTGCTTTATCTATCCATTGGTTTAATCCGCTTGTATGGATTGCGTTTATTGTATCGGGAAAAGATATGGAGATTTCGTGTGACGAAGCGGTTATGAAAAATATGAATACAGACATTCGTGCCGAATATTCGCAGTCGCTTTTACGTTTTGCTACGGGCAAAAAAATGCTACACGCCACACCTCTTGCCTTTGGCGAGGGAGATACAAAAAGAAGAGTAAAAAATGTGTTAAACTACAAAAAGCCTGCATTTTGGGTAATTGTGGTTTCTGTCATTGCTGTTGCGGCTGTGGGGATAGGGCTGTTGGCAAACCCAAAAGAAAAACCAACGGGATTTGCAGGGGTAAACGCAATAATTCTTGAAATTGATAAAGCCAACCTCTCAATGACAGTAAAAGGAACCGACTTAAATAGTGCTATTGGTGATAATTGTATCGTCGATTTAAAAGAAGCTTCGCTGATTTCTGTAGCAACAAACGTCGAGCCTAAGAACCTATTTTTAGATGCTTTTGCCGTTGGAGACACTGTTGTGCTTTTTATAGATGAAATACAAGAAACTTATCCAACAAGGGCAAAGGCTACAACAGTTCAGCTACAGGAAAAAGCATCGTTAACCGATATGCGTCCTATGATTATGGTGGATGGAGCGTTGTATTTTGACACAGGCAAAGAAGAGCCGTGCAATAACATTGTTTGGGAAGGGGCAATTCTTTCAGCAGTATCGCAAACGGAAAAGCCCGTCGAAAACGCGCAAAGCAATTTTGGCTTTGTTGGAAGCAGGTACATCGTAGACGATAAATGGTTAATTTTAGAAACCGATAAAATCGGCATTGGTATGCGATTTGAGAAAGAAACGGTTGCGGACGTAAAAAGCGGTGATGATAATCTAATGTATAATCCCAACAGCTATTCTATCGCTAACCTTAAAAACGGCGATATTCAACTATCAATCAACAATACTATTGAATTTTCAGAGCTTGGAAGTGAAAATGAAGGGTTTGCCTATTTTGAAAAAGCAACAAATCAGCTACACGTTGGAATAATCACAGCTTTTGGTCAACCAAAATCAACAGACGAAAACCCCGTTGGCTCTTTGGCAGGTGCAAAGCTTGAATTTGATATGGATATTAAGACCGATAATTTATTAAACAAAGCTACACCATATAACTCTGAAAATGTAAGATTTGAAATAAGTGATGAAGCGATTATTAATATTGGCAAAAAGCTCTATGCAAAAATATTAGAGTTATCCTCTGTGCAAAACCCCAACTATAACATTATGACCGTTGATAACGGCCCCATTGGTGTCCCTTTTAAGGTTAACAAAAACAACGAGCTTGATACCCTTCAAATGCTCGCAGAGCTTGATAAAAGCAACAATAAGTTTAAAGCGGAAATGGTTATGTCTGATGATAAGTATATAAAATTTGATTTTATCGGGGATAAAAAGCTAAAATCAATCTATCTTAGATATATTGCAAGCGTTGACGATATCTGGCAAAAAGAATATCCGATTGATAAGGAATACAAAATAAAGCTGCCAACTAAAACAGGAATTTACAGCTTTTTTGCAGACATTATATGGGAAAATGGCGATAGCGAAACTGCATATTTTGGAATTACAGTCGGTAACCCTCCCCCATTGCCCCTCACCAAAGAAACAGCGGCTGAGTTTGTCAATCAAACTCTTAGCTCCTTTACATTAAGCGCCAATAACACGGTTTCGTTTAAGCTACCTGCGGTAATTCCCACATCTGAAGACGGTAAAACAAAGCTATTTGTTTCCACCAGTGCAACCTTTTCTTCCGAGCTAGGCACAAGCAGTGTGCAGAAAATCCTTGATTGGAAAGACGGCTGGCAGGGTGGCGACAGCTATAGCAAAAAGCTTGAAACGGAAAGAGGAAAGCTTACGCGACTATTTTTACGTGTTGCATTTATGACGGAGGACGGTGAAAATTCATATAAAGAATATGTCGCAAATTATATTGAGCTTGTCGAGCCGTTTCAATTTGACAAATCTGAAGCTATTGACAATAGAAGTGTAGAAATCACCGAGGTGGGCGCAGCTACAGCTATAAAATATACACAGCAAAATGGGGATAGCTTTTCAATTACCCTCACTCCTCCAAATGATGTTGCCCTGTCAATTAGCGCAGATTATCCCGAATATGAAATGCCAACAATTGTGATAAATAAAAACAGCGTTCCAATTGGAACGCTCACATTATCAAGCTTTGGCACTGATGATAAAAACGATTTAAAACAAATAGACACCTCAAAAAACGAAATACCTATGGCAATATTTTCGCCTATTGCAATGTCAAACCACGCAGAGTTTAAAAATTACAAAGTAATAAAATCGTCAGCTACCTCTGCTAAAGCAACAGCCAAATATTTTTGGCAAGATTTAACCGATTATGAAGGCAGAGCGCCCGAAGCACCGTGGTTGACATCGGATAGCATTTTAGCATACGATTATGAAAAAATTCCGTTTTTTATCAATTTGAATTTAACAAATGATAGCCTTAGTACTCAAGAGCTTGAAAATTTAGCAAAAAGTATAGTGATTACAGACTAATGTTAATCAAATAACCAACATATAATTATTAAGTTATAATTTATCTATGCACGTAAGGCAAATAAAATGTTTCGATGCATAGCTAAACAATCCTTCTATAGATTTTCAAGACATAAAAGCGTATAATAGACATATTAAATAATTTGAGGTGTTATATATGAAATATGGTTTTATAAAGGCAGCCACGCCTTCTGTATCCTTGAGAGTAGCTGATTGTGCGTATAATGCCAAACAGATAATTGCAGAAATTTATGCCGCCAAAAATCACGGCGTAGAAGTTTTAGTTTTTCCTGAACTTTGTATCACGGGATACACTTGCAAAGATTTATTTTGGCAAGATGCGCTTCTCAATGCCGCACTAAAAGCACTTAAAGATATTGTTTTATCCACAAAAAATACTGAGGTATTGTGCTTTGTGGGATTGCCGCTTATGCACCAAAATAAATTATACGATTGTGCAGTCGCTATCATTGCAGGGCAAATTATAGGCATTGTTCCTAAGAATGTTGTACAAAATAACGCTTTTACTGATGAAAGTCGCATTTTTTCCGCAGCACCCTTAGATAATGATATTTTTATTTTTGACAATAATCCCGTTCCATTTGGTGCAAATCTGCTTTTCAATGCAAGTGAAAACAGCAACTTGTGTATTGGAGTATCTTTTTCAAATGATATGTCTACTTTGCATCGTGAAATTCTAATGTCTGATTGCGGAGCAAATCTCATCGTAAATTTATCTGCAAATATTTCGTTTGGCGGTGATTTTTCTATATGTAAAGGTAATGTACTTGCCACATCAAAAAGTCTTTCAATTGCGTATATATTTGCTAATGCCGGCGAAGGAGAGTCCACTACTGATGCAGTTTATTCAGGTTATCAATTAATTGCTGAAAACGGAATACTTTTAGCCGAGACACCACCTTTTATGCACAAAACTTCGTGTGCAGATATAGATATAGAAAAAATTTGTAAAATAAAGCTTAAAGCAATGTCTCGAAAAATATACTCAAATATTAATTTTAAAAATATAACATTCAAGCTTTCAGATAAATCCGCAATATTAGAAACCGTAATTTCAAAAGAACCTTTTATGCCTTTAAATTACGATGAAAAAAGCAAAAACGATTTTTTAGAAGAAGCTTTTATGATACAAGCACACGGACTAGCCAAAAGAATGGCGCATATTGGGGCAAAAGGCGCAGTGATTGGTGTATCGGGTGGGCTTGACAGCACTTTAGCTTTACTTGTAATGGTGAAAACCTTTACATTGTTAAAAATGCCTTTAAATACGCTATTTGCTATTACAATGCCTTGTTTTGGCACAAGCGAACGCACACACACAAATGCTGCTTTATTATGTAAAGCCTTAGGCATTACTTTACGAGAAATTCCAATATCAAATACAGTTAATAGCCATTTTAATGATATTATGCACGACAGTGACAGTAAAGATATAACTTATGAAAATGCACAAGCCAGAATGCGCACGATAGTGTTATTTGACATAGCGAACAAAGAAAACAGCCTTGTAGTAGGTACAGGAGATATGTCTGAGCTTGCCTTAGGTTGGGCTACTTTTGGTGGCGACCATATTAGTATGTACAACGTAAATTCGTCTGTTCCAAAAACTATAATACGACAAATGGTACTGCATTTTGCCGAAAATGCTGACGCTTCACTTTCATCTGTTTTGCAAGATATAGTGGCAACTCCTGTAAGTCCGGAGCTTCTCCCTGCTGCAAACAGTGACCAAATGCAAAAAACCGAAAATTTAGTCGGGCCATACGAGCTGCACGATTTCTTTTTATATTATATGCTTGCATACGGTTTTGCACCCGAAAAAATATTTTTCTTAGCTCAAAAAGCTTTCAGCGGTGCCTTTGATAATAGCACTATTTTGCATTGGCTGAATGTATTTTATTCCAGATTTTTTTCTTCTGAATTTAAGCGAAATTGTATGACAGACGGTCCGCAATGTTTTATAATATCATTGTCACCAAGAGGCGGATTTGAGATGCCAAGCGATGCTATGCCTGTAATTTGGCAAAATGAGCTTAATAATATTGAAAAGGAGTTATTGTGATTTATGGCAAATTTAAAAACTTGTGCGCTTCTCTCTGATGCGTTTGGCCCTTCGGGCTTTGAAAACGAAGTATCCGATATAATATGTGCTACTCTTGCAGGATTTGATACACGCACAGACAGTATGCAAAACACATATGCTTTTTTACCCGAGCAAAATACAGATATGCCTTTGGTTATGCTAGATGCTCATACAGATGAGGTGGGCTTTATGGTGCAAAGCATTACCGATAAAGGATTACTGCGTATTGTTCCTCTTGGCGGATGGGTAGAACATAATATTCCTGCTCACATATTTTGGGTGCGCAATAAAAACGGTGAGCTTATCAAAGCCGTTTCTTCGTCTAAACCTCCACATTTTATGACAGATGCACAGCGCAAAGCCGCCATTACATTAGATGATATTTTTCTTGATGTAGGTGTATGTTGCAGAAATGATGCAATAGAACTTTTAAATATTGAGCCCGGCGCTCCTGTATGCCCCGATGTAAGCTTTGAATACAACGACAGTACAGATGTAATGCTAGGCAAAGCTTTCGATTGTAGGCTTGGCTGTGCCGCCGCAATCGAAATATTTGAGCGCCTTGCCAATAGACCGCTCAACGTTAGAGTTGCTGCATCTTTTTCATCTCAAGAGGAAGTAGGATTGCGCGGTGCCAAAGTAGCTGCTGCACGCTTATGCCCTTCGCTTGCAATATGTCTTGAAGGTACGCCGGCAGATGATATGTTTACCGCAGAATGTGAAATACAAGGTGGGCTTAAACGTGGAGTACAATTACGTTATCGTGACGGAACTATGGTATCAAGCCCTGCCTTTGTAGCCTTTGCGCGCAAAATAGCCGAAGAAAACGGCATTAATCTGCAATGTGCAGTACGTACAGGAGGTGGCACCAATGCCGGCAATATCCATTTAGCCGCAAACGGTGTGCCTACACTTGTACTTGGTATTCCTGTTAGATACGCTCATACACATTATGGTTATGCAGCTCAAAGCGATTTTGATGCAGCTGTTGACCTAGCTACTGCTATTATTAAAGCTTTAACGCCTGATGTGCTTTGCACTTTGCTTGGAGACGAAATTTAATTTTTATTATCAATAGATTTAAAGCAGCCAAATTATAAAATCTGGCTGCTTTATTTTTAATTTAAATTAGTGTTCATTTTAATATGTAAATAATCAAGCGCCTTTTTTTCTATGCGGCTTACGTAACTACGGCTTATTTTTAAAATATTTGCCACTTCTTGTTGCGTTAAAGGCTTTTCATTGGTAAGCCCGTAACGTAAAATGATAATCTGTCGTTCACGGCCGGATAATGTATTCACAGCTTTATATAGTTTTTCTCGTTCTTCTTTACTTTCAAATTCCTCATCAAGGAAAAGGCCGTCTGCGGCTATATCATTTATAGTAAAATTGTTTCCGTCTTTGTCACAGTCAATTGGTTCTTGAATAGATATTGTATTCTGAGCTTTTTTTCCTGAACGAAGCTGCATTAAAACTTCGTTTTCAATACATCTTGCAGCATAAGTAGAAAATCTGGCTCCTTTTGTATTATCAAAGCTATTAACGGCTTTGAT
>JAVWEG010000047.1:0-17318 GCA_036641735.1 Oscillospiraceae bacterium | reverse complement strand
ATACCGCCTATCATTAGGAAGCCCACATAGATAAGTGCCGGAGCTGTAGCACAGCCAGGGATAAGCCCTACAACAGGAGCAAAGAACAACGCAAGGATAAAGCAAACACCTGTGGTAAGTGCTGTAAGACCTGTCTTGCCGCCCTCACCGATACCTGCTGAGCTTTCTACGAATGTAGTAACTGTAGATGTGCCCAGGCAAGCGCCGCAAGCTGTAGCAATAGCATCAGCTAATAAAGCTTGCTTCATCTTAGGCATATCACCGTTCTCATCTAGCAAGCCTGCTTGGCCTGCTGTGCCGAGGAATGTGCCGATAGAGTCAAACATATCTACCATTGAGAAAGACAGTACAAGCACTATGACAGTCATTAGATTGCCAAAGAAGCTGCCGCCGCCAAATATTGTGGCGAAATCCATCTTAAATAGCGAAGTGCTTACCCAGTCGCTTACCTGTGTGGCAAAGCCAAACTGAATGCCTTCTGCCGGCAATACTGCTGCGCCTGTAAGGTATGCTACTAAAGTACTTGCTACTATGCCGATAAGAATAGCGCCCTTTACATTGAGTGCGCTAAGTACTGCGATGATAACCACACCGATAATAGCCACTACAGCTACACGGCTTGTTTCCCAGTTGGAGAATGTGGTAAGGTCTACGAGTGTAGCATCGCTGTTTACTACGATACCTGCATTTTGCAGTCCCAAGAATGCGATAAACAGACCAATACCGCCTGAAATAGCTGTTTTAATGTTCTTAGGAATAGCTACGATTATTGCTTGACGTACACCTAGCAATGTAATAACTATAAACAATATACCGGAGATAAGGATAAGGGCAAGGCCCATTTGATATTGCCCAACAGGATCGGTAACGCCTGTCATTTTGCCGAGGGCTGCTGTAACTGTAAATGCGAAGAACGCATTAAGTCCCATACCTGGTGCCTGAGCAAACGGAACGTTTGCCAAAAATGCCATAAGTAATGTGCCGATAGCCGCCGAAATACAAGTGGCGAACACTACACCATTGAATATATTGCTTTGCCCCATACTTAAAATACCGGGGTTAACAACTATGATGTATGCCATTGCGAAGAACGTTGTGAGACCTGCTACAATCTCGGTTCTGACTGTGGTGCCATTTTCCTTCAGATGAAAGAGCTTTTCCATAATCAATCCTCCTGCTTATTTTTTTCTGGGTTTTACCCTGAAAAGTACTTTGTTCACAATTAGTACTTATTTATTGTACCGTAAACTGACATATCTTGCAATAGGAAAAGTGCCAAATTTACACAAAAAAACTTGTGCGAAAAGTAATACTTTTCGCACAAGTGTACAAATTAGATTGCAGTTTGTCTACTTTATGTCTGTTATTATATCTTTTCCTGCCGCCAATAGCCCTGCAAGATTTTGAATATCACTTGGAATAATAAGCTTTGTGGCTTTTCCATCTGCTACTTTTACCAAAGCTTCAAGGCTTTTAAGAGCCAATACCTTATCGCTTGGCATAGATTCGTTTAAAAGCTTAATGGAATTAGCAAGAGCTGTTTGCACCTCCATAATGGCGCTCGCTTCGCCCTGTGCCTCACGGATACGCTGCTCGCGCACAGCATCTGCACGTAAAATGGCAGATTCGTTCTCGCCCTCAGCCACTAATATAGCACTGCGTTTTTCGCCCTCGGCACGTAAAATGCTTTCACGGCGCTGGCGCTCTGCCTTCATTTGCTTTTCCATTGCATCTTGTATTTCGGCAGGAGGTAAAATGTTTTTCACCTCTACGCGGTTTACTTTAATGCCCCATTTATCTGTGGCTTCGTCTAATATTGCGGTAATCCGCGTATTTATAGTATCGCGGCTTGTTAGCGTATTATCAAGCTCTATATCGCCTATGATATTACGTAAGGTGGTGGCAGTAAGGTTTTCTATGGCGCTCATCGGATGCTCTACACCATAGGTAAAAAGCTTAGAGTCGGTAACTTGAAAAAACACGACAGTATCTATCTGCATTGTTACGTTATCGCGCGTGATAACAGGCTGCGGCTTAAAGTCCACTACTTGCTCTTTAATGCTAACACGCTTTGCCACGCGATCTACAAAAGGCATTAAAAAATGCATCCCTGCCGTCCACGTAGCATAATACACGCCAAGGCGCTCTATTACATAAGAGCTTGCCTGCGGCACTACACGGATATTGGCTACGAGCAAAAGAACTATCAAAAGCACTAAAATTAAAATAACTGCAAATGGCATATTATTTCCCCCTATAAATTTGTACGCCTATACTTTGGCGGTAATTGCTTCTACTATTAGAGTGTTGCCCTCTATGGCGATGATATTGCATTTATCGCCTACGCATAATTGGGTTTGAGAGCGCACGTTCCAGTCCACTCCGTCCAAATGCGCTCTTGCAGAGCTTTGCGACGTAGCTGCTACTATAATAGTAGCCGTTCGCCCGATATTGCTGTCTGCATTAGTGGCAATATGAGCTTTAGTAAGGCGCTTTTTAAGCGGTCGTGACAATACAAGCGACAGCGCCGAAATTATCACAAACAAAGTACATTGCACCGTTACCGAGCTAGTGAGTGCCGATGCGATAAGCGCCGCTATAGCGCCAAGCGCAAACCAAATGGATACAAAGTTAACAGTAAATGCTTCTATTATTCCAAATACCACTATTAGCACAAGCCAAACTATTGATGCTACAGACAAATCTATCACTGCCTTTCTTTTTTAAATTTATAATGCCGATGCTCGTTTTAAAAACAGCATCGGCATTATTCACTGCTTTTAGTGATTGCAATAATTATATCGAAAAACAAAAGCTTTTACAAACCCGACAAACAGACGCTTTAAGGCAAATTCGCCCAATTTCATCTTTATTTGGCATATGAGGTCTTTTATTCTTCGTCTTGCTTCATCACTATAAATTTCTTGGCAAGCTCAATAACTTTATCTTCTAATACGGAAGGCAAGGTCTCGTAACGCGCAAATGCAAATGTAAACGAGCCGCGCCCTTGAGTGAGCTGACGTAGGTAAGTGGTGTAATCTTGCATTTCGCTCATTGGCACTTCAGCCTCTACTATTTGGTATCCGTCATCATCGGGATTCATTCCCAAAACGCGTCCGCGGCGCTTAGTTACTTCGCCCATCACATCACCTGTATTGTCGCCCGGCACAGTGGCAAGCAATGTGCCTATTGGCTCTAGCAAGCACGGCCCTGCCTCCGGCAATGCGGTGCGGTATGCAATTTTAGCTGCCATTTTAAATGCCATTTCAGAGGAATCCACAGGGTGATAGCTACCGTCCAGTAAAGTAGCTTTAAGCCCCACTACAGGATATCCTGCAAGCACTCCGTGCTGCACCGCCTCCTGCAAGCCTTTTTCTACAGCAGGGAAAAAGTTTTTCGGCACACTGCCGCCAAATACTTTTTCTTCGAAAACCAAATCGCTTGAATCGCAAGGCTCAAACTCTATCCATACATCTCCAAATTGACCGTGACCGCCTGTTTGCTTTTTGTGACGACCTTGCGCCTTGCATTTTTTGCGGATAGACTCTCTATATGCTATTCTCGGCGGTGTAAGCTCTATTTCCACACCGAATTTGCTTTTAAGCTTAGCACATACTACGTCTAAATGCTGCTCTCCCAGCCCTTTTATAATTTGCTGCACGGTCTCTTTATTTACGCTGTAGGTAAGCGTGCGATCTTCTTCCATTAAGCGCCCTAAAGCTGAGGATATCTTACTTTCGTCTCCCTTTTGCTTTACTTTAATAGCCATAGCAAGACTTGGTACGGGGAACACAGGTGCAGGCAATGCCAGTACACGAGACGGTGCGCATAAAGTGTCACCTGTTTCTGCGTTAGGCAGCTTAGTGATTGCGCCTATATCTCCTGCGCCAACGAGTGCGCAATCGCTCTGCTTTTTGCCGCGAACATTCAAAATTTTACCTATGCGCTCAGATTCACCTGTGCGGCTGTTTACTAGCTGCGAATCGGGCTTTAGCTCGCCCGAAATCACCTTTACATAGCTTAGCTTGCCCACAAATGGATCGGCTACTGTTTTAAACACATACGCGCAAAGCGGCGCATCTGCGCGGCACTCCACTTCCACCTCTGCGCCAAGCCCGTCTGTGCCTATGCACCCTGCACCACGCGCGGCACTCGGCAATAGCTTTTTAATATAAGTAAGCACTGTATCTATAGCGGCAAGCGTAGTGGAAGAGCCGCATAAAATAGGTGTAATAGCACCTGTTTTTACGCCCATACGCACGCCCTCTGTTAATTCTTCTTGAGTAAACGGCACGCCGTCAAAGAATTTTTCCATAAGCGCTTCGTCGGTTTCTGCCACAGCTTCGCTCATTGCGGCAATAAGCCCGTCTAGGCGATGTCCATAGTTTGGCATTGGCACAGCGTGCGCTTCTCCGTTTACATAGCTAAATGCCTGCATATTAATTAAATTTACATAAATGCGTCCGCCTGCCTGCTCTACAGGCACTACTACAGGGCATACGCTCGGGCCGAATTTTCCTTTTAATTCTTCAAAAACTTTATAAAAATCCGCGTTTTCCGTATCTACCTTAGACACAAAAATCATACGGCTTTTATTGTATTTAGTAGCTAAATTATACGCTTTTTCTGCGCCTACTTGCAATCCGTCGCGCGCCGATACGCATATCAATACACTCTCTACCGCATTAATGCCCTCGTGCAGCCCAAGCTCAAAATCAAATAAGCCCGGTACATCTACAAGGTTAATTTTTACACCGTCGTACTCCACAGGTGCCAAAGCCATAGACAAAGACGCTTTGCGTTTTATTTCTTCAGGCTCATAATCGCACACTGTATTGCCGTCATCTATGCGCCCTAGTCTATCTGATGCTTTAGTTTGAAACAGCAGTGCTTCCGCAAGGCTTGTTTTGCCGCAGCTACCGTGCCCTGCTATCATAACATTGCGGATATGGTCGTTTGCATAATTCATATAAATTTACCTTCTTTCCTACAGCGCACTTAGCGCCGCAGTAGTTTATATACAATAGTAACACATTTTGCTGTATCTTTAAAGACAATATTGTAAAATAAGTATAAAGCCCGTGTACAATATTATTAAAAAAGATTGTACACATTGCCAAAGTAATGTAATGGCATTATAATAAGAATAAAAAGCGAGGTGATTTTATGCCAAAGATTACTAATGACTGGCTTTGTGCAATAGGAGAAGAATTTGACAAGCCCTATTATAAACAGCTACGCCATTTTTTGGCGAATGAATATCGCACACACACTGTTTACCCTCAAATGGACGATATTTTCAATGCGTTTCATTACACACCACTAAGCTCTGTAAAAGTGCTTTTGCTTGGGCAAGATCCTTATCATAATGTAGAGCAGGCAATCGGCATAAGCTTTGCCGTATCAAAAAGCCAAAAAGCTTTGCCGCCGTCACTTGTAAATATTTACAAGGAGCTGCAAGATGATATTGGCTGTGCCATACCCAATAACGGATATCTTAAAAAATGGGCGGAGCAAGGTGTATTATTATTAAACACTGTGCTTACCGTGCGTGCGCACGAGGCTAATTCACATCAAAATATGGGCTGGGAGCTTTTTACAGATGCTGTGATAAACGCAGTAAACGAAATAGACAGGCCAGTGGTTTGCTTATTGTGGGGGCGCCCTGCGCAAAGCAAGGAGCATATGCTTACTAATGCAAAGCACCTTGTACTGAAAGCGCCGCACCCAAGCCCTTTGTCTGCTTACCGAGGCTTTTTCGGTTCAAAGCCATTCAGCCAAGCAAACGCTTTTTTAAAGGCAAATAATGTTCCCCCTATAGATTGGCAAATAGACGATATATAAAAAAGAGCTTTAAAAAACAAAAATGTTTTTTAAAGCTCTTTTGTTGTAAATTAGTGGCTTGGATTTACTATATTGCGCCAATCAAGGTCTCCGCGCTCTAAGCCGTGTATTAATACCTCAGCCGTAGCAATATTGGTGGCAATAGGAATATTATGCACATCGCAAAGGCGCAGTAAATTCATATCATTAGGCTCGTGCGGCTTTGCGCTGATAGGATCTCTGAAAAAAAGCAGCATATCTATCTCATTACAAGCTATACGTGCGGCAATCTGCTGGTCTCCGCCGTGCGTGCCTGATAAAAACCGCTGTATCGACAATCCTGTAGCCTCGGATACAAGCTTACCTGTAGTACCTGTGGCTATTATGGAATGAGTGCTTAATACTTTGCAGTACGCAATACAAAACTGCACCATCAGTTCTTTTTTGGAATCGTGTGCAATAAGGGCAATATTCATTATTAATCCTCCTGTTACGAGTAAATTCATCTTATTAAAAGCGGCACTTCTTCGCCTAATATACGGCGAGCAATGTTATCAAATACCTTTGCTTCAAGGCTTTTGGCGCTAAGCGGCTGTCCGCTAACACCTGCCGACATTATAGCGGCGCTGTTAGGTATTATGCCTAATAGTGTAGCGCCTACGGTATCTATACATTCATCAATATCCTTTATACCGCCTGCTGATATTAATTGCGCATCTGCTTTGTTTATCAAAAGCTTAACGTCTACGCGCTTTGTTGCAAATAAATAATCCGCGGCTATTCTGCCATCGCGCAACGTGATAGCATCAGGGGTGAGGACTAAAATAGCATTATACGCTACTTCGCTTGCTGCCGTAAAGGCATCTCCCATACCTGCTGCTGTATCAAGTAAAACGATATCGTAAGATGCACCAAGCTTATTTACCGCCGCACGCAAAGCACCTGCCGATATGCTGCCGCCTGAATAAGGTGCGGATATCACAGACAAGCCATTAAACACTGTACTCATAGATACAGCTTTTGCAGCTTCACATCTGCCGCTTAAAATATCCTCTATATCATATACGGTTTTGCCATAAACCCCCGAAATAATATCTACACTGCGCAAGCCCGAATCAAGCTCTATAAGCAATACACGCGAGCCGTGCTTTGCAAGCGCCGCTCCAAGCAATACCGATACAGTGCTTTTGCCTGTACCTCCCTTGCCGGAGGCAAGCATAATTACTTTATTTGCCATAATGCCCACCTACTCTATAGCAGCTTTATCTCTATGCAACGTATATAGATTATTGTATCACAACATTTTGGACTTTGCAACGAAATAATACATAAAAATTGTTATTGTTTTGTACTTAATGTACTAAATGCAATATATCTATGCTAAAAATACACGGCTGTTTTACTTTTTATCTCAAAAGTACCCCGCTTTGCATTGGAGACATACTTTGAGTTTTATTGATATAATACGAATCAAATATATCCTTTACACATTCGCTAAGCTGATATCCATAGTTTGCGTTTTCTACTATAATGCCAATGGCAAGCTCAGGATTTTCTACAGGGCCATATGCCACGATAGATGCGTTGAACAATTTTTCGCCGTATTCATTTTTGTGTCCTGTTTCAGGAGTACCTGTTTTCATTGCTATAGTATAAGGATAATTTGTTAAAAATCCGCCCGAATGATTTTGCGCCGTCAGCACCATACCTTTTTCTATTTCTTCGTATGCGTTATTTTTATCAGGTAGCTCACTTTCTATTGTAGGAGGGAAATCTTCTATTAATTTACCCGTATTGTAGTCTCGTGTAGACGATACTAAATGCGTTTTATAACGCGTACCTTTATTAGCTAAGGTAGAAGCGTAGGTTGCTAACTGCAAGGTGGTAATGGCGGTTTCTTTTTGCCCTATAGCCGCTTGGCAGGTATCGCCGAGCGGATTCCACGCAACGCCGAGTGCTTTGGCGGTTTCCTCATTGTTAAGATGTCCTACTTCTTCAGTTACCTCTACTCCTGTTTTTACCGCAAGTCCCATTG
Source organism: Oscillospiraceae bacterium (assembly GCA_036641735.1). Lineage (GTDB taxonomy): Bacteria > Bacillota > Clostridia > Oscillospirales > Ruminococcaceae > JAGPHI01. The sequence goes on along the minus strand of JAVWEG010000047.1, from coordinate 9,460 downwards.
CATTGGCTGTAGCGTTAAACGCGTCTACACCCACTATACGTCCCACATCATAAAAAAAGCAGTTACACGATTGCTCAAGCGCCCTGTAAATATCTGTGCGCCCGTGAGCTTGGATATCATCTCCTGTATATCCATAGGCGGAGTAAAGCGTGTATTTACCTGTACAATTATACGTAAAATCCTTAGTGATTTTACCATTTAACAGCCCTGTAAGCCCCACTATCGGTTTAAAAGACGAGCCTGCACGATACAGTCCGCGAAACGCACGGTTCAGTAAAGGCTTATCGGGATTAGAAGCATATTCTTGATAATCTGAGCGATATTTATTAAGGTCGTAGCTCGGATAATTTACGCTTGCAAGCACGCCGCCTGTTTTAGTATCTATCACCACAATAGAGCCTGCGTTTGCCTCTTTGCCCTCGCCGTGCTTTTTGGTGGTTTGCATTTTGTTTATCACTTTGGCAAGCGATGCCTCTGCATCCTGCTGCAATTTTTTATCCACAGTGAGCATCAAGGTATTTCCGGGCTGAGGTGCCAAAGTAATTTCCGAGTTTTTCAGCGTACCATCTAAGGTTCGCTCTATTTGCATTGTACCGTTTTTTCCTCGCAAATCTTTTTCAAAGGCAAGCTCTAAACCGCTGTTTCCTTTAATAGAGTTTTGCTCGTAGCCATTGCGCTCAAGCTCGTCTTTATTTTCCACCCATTCCTCACGATATATAGGCCCGACAAGCCCTATAAGATGCGGCAGCACCGTGCCGTCGGGATAAGTGCGGATAGCCTGCTCCACTATCTCTACCCCAGGCAATCGAAGGCTGCGCTCTTTAATGGTGGCAACAGTGGCATCTGATACGTCCTGCGCAATTTCGAAGTTGGTTTTGCTCGAATATCCGCTTTGCGACATCTGATATCTTAATCCTCCGATAATGCGCTGCTGTTCACTTGTATAGTCTTCTAATTTAAAGGTTTTTACTAAAGCCGCAAGCACTTGGTCTGCTGTGGCATAAGTGGATAAACGCACCGACGGATCTTGCTTCATTCGTTCGGCATCTTTTGATATTCCCGTTTCAATATCTATTCCTGTAAACTCATATGGCATTGTAACGGTGATAGGTGTTTTATCGTTCCACGTTTCACCGTTTGCTTTAAATATATCCACAAGCTCAATAAGCGTATCGTTAAGCTTGTCGGCAGGGAGCATAAGCGCGCTTAAGGTTACATTAAATCCTGTGCGATTAGTGGCAATGGCACTGCCGTTTCTATCCACTATTTCGCCGCGCGCCGCCGTCACGTCAAATTCGTATATGCAAGTATTCACGGCTTGTTTTAAATATTTTTCACCGTTTACAAGCTGAAAATCCACAAGGCGCATACAAAATGTACCAAGCACAATAAGCAAAAACAATATTAAAAATGATATTCTTCGTATTAAGGTTTTGTCCATAAGGCTCCTTATTCTTCTAAAACAAAGCTGAAATGAAGCTTTTTTATAAGCCATAACGCAATAGGCGATACAGCAGCAGTAAATATTATCACGGGCAAAATAACGGAGCAATAATAAGCGAGCGCCCCTGAATATCCGGGCATAATATATCTAAACAAAAAGTCGTAGCCTGTGATAAACAATGCCGCGCCTGCGGTCATCAATACAAAATTAGTGCTGTTTTCTTTAAGGTAAAGCTGTGCTAAAAGCGCTACCGCAAAGCAAGACAGCATCACTCCGAGTGCAAAAAAGCCAACTACACGTCCCGACAGCATATCCCACACAAGCCCACCAAACGCGCCGAATAGCGCGCCCGAAAATTCGCCCTCATACACTGCTACAGCAAGGCATAAAGGTAAAATCAAAGCAGGCTTCACTCCGCCTATTGCAAGAAAATACGGTGTTGTTTGCAATACCGCGCAAAGCACAAATGCAGCTACATATGTAACCCATTTAAAAAATATTAGGAAGTTTCTGCGGTTTATATTCACAATATTTATCTCCTAAAAGCAAAAGACAATTTAAAAATCCGTAATTACAAATGCCATAGTAAGCGTGGACACTTTAGCGCCCGGCTCAATAACAGCCACCATAGATTTACCGCTTATTTCAGGCAAAACATCATCAATAGTACCCACAATTATATCTTTTGGAAACATACCGCCAAGCCCCGTAGTGGTAACGATATCACCTTTTGCCGCCATCGTTTCCCTAGAGATATTCGTCATAAGGCATTTGCCTACAGGCGCATAATCGGCATCTCCTGTAACAATACCTGTATCCCTTGTACTGCTTACTATTGCGGCAGCGTTCAGCGTAGGATCTAAAAGCGTGATAACTTTACTCCAATTAGGCCCTGCTTCCAGTACCTGCCCCACAAGGCTGCCATTTGAGCTGATGACGATATCGTATTGCTCTATACCGCTGGAAGCGCCTATATCTATAGTAAAGGACGAAAAACGTTCCATAGAATCTCTTGCAATTACAGAGCCTGACACCATTTTATATTCGGGCTTTTCAGTGCTTATTTTATACAGCTCTTTGTACTGCTGATTTTCCATTTTCATTCGGTCGTATTCTACCATCTCTTTTTCAAGCTCTGATACACGCTTAGTAAGAGATTCGTTTTGCTCCATCACAAGGTCTATCTTGGCATATTTTGTAACAAGCCCTTGTATGCCGCCCGACAAGCTTGCCGATATACGCTGAAATGGCACTAATACCGCCGCCAAAAGCTCTTCAGGAGCCGAGGATAAGCGCCCGTTAGCTCCGGCATATGCCATAAATCCCGCAAGTATTACAAATACGCAGATTAATATTTTAAACTTACGCGATGAAAAAAAGCCTTTAAACATTGGCAGCTCCTTATAATTTATTTACATCAGCAAGGTAAAGCATTGGCATTTACCAAAACAGGCAGCGACAGCTAAACTGTTCGCTGCCTGCTGCCCGTTTGCATTAAATAATAATATTAAAACTTATGCTCTGTATCGTCAAGCACTTCGCTGAGCAGGTCTATATTGTCCAGCACCTTGCCTGTGCCATCGGCTACACAGTCAAGCGGAGACTCCGCTATATGCACATCTATACCGGTTTGGCTTTGCACTAATTGGTCTATTCCACGCAAAAGCGCGCCGCCGCCCGTAAGCATAATGCCGTGGTCTATAATGTCTGCCGCAAGCTCAGGAGGTGTGCGCTCTAATGTCTCTTTTATTGCCTCTACTATACGCTCAAGCGGCTCTGCCAAAGCTTCGCGCACCTCTTCAGAGCGTATCTGAATGTTTTTAGGCAAGCCGTCCACAAGGTTGCGCCCCTTGATATCCATACTCATTTCCTCGGGCATACGGAAAGCCGAGCCTATTTCCATTTTAATGCGCTCTGCTGTACGCTCACCGATTAGTAAATTGTATTTGCGCTTAATATACGCGATAACAGATTGGTCAAACTCGTCGCCGCCCACACGTACACTCTTAGAAGCCACAATACCGCCGAGTGAAATAACAGCTACCTCGGCTGTGCCGCCGCCGATATCCACCACCATACTGCCCGACGGCTCGCTTACAGGAAGCCCTGCACCGATAGCCGCCGCCATTGGCTCCTCTATTACCATTACCTGTCTTGCTCCTGCCTTAATGCTCGCCTCGCGCACCGCGCGGCGCTCTACCTCGGTAACTCCCGACGGAATACATATAATTACACGCGGACGAATAAACATTGATGATCCGCAAACTTTTTTAATAAAATGCTGAAGCATAGCCGCAGTGATGTCGAAATCCGCGATAACGCCGTCCTTCAGCGGGCGCACAGCCACTATGCTGCCCGGAGTACGTCCTATTACCTCTTTTGCTTCGCGCCCTACACTGCGCACAGTATCTGATTTAGTATCTACCGCCACTACGCTCGGCTCACGCATTACTATGCCCTTGCCTTTCATATATACAAGGGTATTTGCAGTGCCGAGGTCTATACCGATATCTTTATTGAACATAAATTTTCCTCTATTCTATTAAGACTTTGAGCTTGCCAAAGTCCATATTATAATTGTAAATGATTTTACTTTAATCCATACTGCTTTTATTATAACCGCAAATCTATCTTTTCACAAGTTAGTTTCGCAAGTTTTCACTAATAATTCAGAAATAATCGTGATAAAAACAAAAGTTTAACGCTTTGCACATAAAACCAAAAATATCACGCACGTTTTTATTGAATTTTTATTAAAAATGTTGTAATATAATAACATAGCTTAGTTAAATGTTTTTAGAAATGAGTGATAAATTTTGAAACGAATTTTAGATTTCTTAAAGGCAAATCCCACATTCTATTTTGCCACTGTAGACGGCTATCGTCCAAGGGTACGTCCATTCGGATTTTATATGCAATATAACGATAAGCTGTACTTTGGTATGGGCAAGCACAAAAAATGCTATAAGCAATTATTGGCTAATCCTAATATTGAGGTGTGTACCGCCTCTGAAGACGGGCAGTGGATTCGCATACGCGGAGTGGCGCAGTTTGATAACAGTGCAGACGCGCTTGAACAGGCATTTAACACAATGCCCTCTTTGCACGATATATATAATGCCGAGAGCGGATTTACTTTTGGGCTTGTATATATAGACCACGCAGAAGCGGAGCTTGCCGATATGGACGGCAATTTTGAAAAGCTGGAAATATAGCAGATTTTGCTGAGCTATTAAAAGCAAATTTTAAAATAAGCAAGCCGCTCACAGCTTAAATTAGCTGTGGACGGCTTGCTTTTGCGATTGATAGTGCTAAATATAAATTTTTAAATAATGCTATACAAGGTGCCGCTAAATAAGGCTACATATTTGCCACCCTGTACTATTTTTACATTTTCTATCGGCAAGCTGCCGCCAAAGGTATTGCCAAAGCTGTCGTTATATTCTTCATAATATATTTTCGAGGGAACGTCTTTAAATTTATTGTAGGTCTTGGAAATCGTCTTGTTATACACATTGGTACTGCTCTGCGAAATAACCGAGCTTGCTGCACTTTTTGCGCTATCAGTAAGCGCCGATCTTGGAGCGACTGCAAAAATGTTCACAGACAAAATTGCAGCTAATAAAGTAAACGTTAATATAATCTTGAATAATTTATGCTTGATACCCATATTATGACACCCTTTCTCAAAACATTTACTGTAAATATAAAATAAAACATCGTGTAACCGCTGAATAAATAATAACATTTGTTTATTGCTTTGTCAATAGATTTAAAAATAATACTGAAAAAAGCAATGCCTAAAAGTGTAGAAATCATCATAAAAAACCGTAAGCAAAGCCACAGCAAGATGCACACAGCTTATAACACCATTTGTACAATAAACATTTTCGGATAAACGCAAAGCTTGCTTTATCGAAAACAGCCATAACACAAAATTCGGCTGCTCGCTCGCCTTATAAAAAGGCAAAGGAGCAGCCGAATTTTTATATTGAGTAAATAAGCAAAAAAAGCTTGATAAAGCTTATTTTATTATGCTTGTACCTGTCATTTCGCTTGGCTGCTTTAGGTTAAGCAATTTTAGCATTGTAGGTGCTATATCGGCAAGTACTCCGCCTTCACGCAAAGCTACATCACCTTGTCCTGCCACCAAAAACGGCACTAAATTAGTGGTATGAGCCGTAAACGGCCCACCGTTTTCATCGTACATTTTGTCTGCGTTGCCGTGGTCGGCTGTCAACAATACTGTGCCGCCTTTAGTAAGCACCGCATCTATCACCTTGCCTGCACATTCGTCTACCGCCTGTACAGCCTTTACTGCCGCATCAAACACACCTGTATGCCCCACCATATCACAGTTTGCAAAATTGAGTATTATCACGTCGTATTTATCGGAATTAATGCGGCTTACGCACTCCTCTGCCACTCCGTATGCACTCATTTCAGGCTGTAAATCATATGTTGCTACCTTAGGGCTAGATACAAGCGCTCTGTCCTCGCCTACAAATGGAGCTTCTACACCGCCATTAAAAAAGAACGTTACGTGAGCATATTTTTCTGTTTCGGCAATGCGAAGCTGCGTTTTGCCATTATCTGCAAGATACGCGCCCATTACATTGTCTAGGCTTTGCGGCTTAAATGCCACCGATACATTAGGCATAGTAACATCATATTGCGTAAAGCATACATAATTCAGCGGCAAGCGGCCATTGCGGCGCGCAAATCCGCTAAAATTATCATCTACAAATGTACGTGTTATTTCACGCGCACGGTCAGGACGGAAATTGAAGAATATCACGCTATCGCCCTCGCTTACGCGCCCTTCGTCGCAAGTTACAGACGGAATTATAAATTCGTCTGTAACGCCCTCTGCATAGCTTTTGCTCATTATTTCGCTCGGCTTTGCTTTATTGCCCTCACCGTATACTATAGCGCTGTATGCTTTTTCCACTCTGTCCCAGCGATTATCTCTATCCATAGCATAATAGCGCCCTGTAATTGTGGCTATCTTGCCAACACCAAGCTCTGCCATTTTATTTTCAAGCGCCGTAATAAATCCTGCGCCTGAATCGGGAGGCACATCTCTGCCGTCCATTATTGCGTGTACATATACGTCTTTTAGTCCTGCCTTTGCGGCAAGCTGCAATAATCCGTACAAATGGTCGATATGGCTATGCACACCGCCATTGGATACAAGCCCTATAAGATGCAATGCTTTTCCGCTTGTTTTAGCTGCATTTACAGCATTTTTCAAAGCTTCGTTATCAAAAAAATCTCCGTCTTTTATAGACTTCGTAATTCTCGTAAGCTCTTGATACACTATTCGCCCTGCACCGATATTGGTATGTCCTACCTCGCTATTGCCCATTTGTCCGTCCGGCAAGCCTACATCCATACCGGAAGCGCCTATTGTGGTATATGGGCAAGTGGCAAAAAGCTTATCTAAATTAGGTGTTTTTGCGGCAATAATAGCGTTGCCATATGGTTCATTTGGCACCCAGCCAAAACCGTCCAGAATACAAAGCATTAATGGTTTCATATATTCTCCTTAATATTTTTACTTGCTTGCGGCTGCAATTATTGCGCCAAAAGCATCTGCCTTTAATGATGCGCCGCCGATTAGTCCACCGTCTACGTCTGGCTTTGAAAGCAGCTCGTCTGCGTTAGCTGCGTTCATACTGCCGCCGTATTGTACGGTAAGGGCATCTGCTACATCGGCATTGTACAGCTCTGCCACTACCATACGGATAGCTTTGCACACTTCCTCGGCTTGGTCACTTGTAGCTGTGCGTCCTGTGCCGATAGCCCATACAGGCTCATAGGCGATAATTACGTTTTTCATATCGTTTGCGCTAATGCCTTTTAAAGCAATCTTTGTTTGCAAGCGTACCAGCTCCTCGGTAACACCGTCCTCGCGCTGAGATAGGCTCTCGCCTACGCATACTATTACCTTAAGCCCTGCTGCTACGGCGGCAAGAGTACGTTTATTTACAGTTTCGTCCGTCTCGGCAAAATATTGTCTGCGCTCCGAATGTCCTGTGATAACATATTCCACACCGAGGTCTACGAGCATATCAGCAGAAATTTCGCCTGTGTATGCGCCGCTTTTTTCAAAATGCACATTTTCTGCGCCCACGTGTAAATCTGTACCCTTGCACTTGGCAACAGCCGTAACAAGGTCTGTATATGGTGTGCAGATTACAGCCTCGCAATCCGCTCCCTTTGCCACAGGGATAAGAGCATCTATCAGCTTATCTGCCTCGGTGGCAGTCATATTCATCTTCCAGTTACCAGCAATTATTGCCTTGCGTAAAGTTTTATTCATTATTAAGCTCCCTTTTTTGTAATTGTAAAAGCTATGAGAGCGAAGCTTTTTATTGCTTTGCGCTTCGCTCTCTTTGCTTTAATATTGTAATTATGCGTTTGCAATGCAGTCTATGCCCGGCAATACTTTACCCTCAAGATACTCTAAAGAAGCACCGCCGCCTGTGGAAATATGAGTCATCTTATCGGCATAGCCAAGCTGCATTACAGCGGCCGCGGAGTCTCCGCCGCCGATAACTGTAGTAGCATCTGTATCAGCCATTGCCTTAGCTACAGCCTTAGTACCTGCTGCAAGCACAGGGTTTTCAAACACACCCATAGGTCCGTTCCACACCACTGTTTTAGCGCTCTTTACAGCATTTGCAAACAGCTCTTGTGTTTTAGGCCCGATATCAAGTCCCATCATATCGGCAGGGATTTTATCGGAGTCCACTATTTTTGTCTCAATCGGCCCGTCGATAGGATCGGGGAAATTTGCCGCAATAGTTGTATCTATAGGCAATAGCAAGCTTACTCCCTTGTCTTTTGCTTTTTGCAGCATATCCTTGCAATATGCAAGCTTTTCCATATCAACAAGGCTCTTGCCTACTTCGCAGCCCTGAGCCGCAAGGAAAGTATAAGCCATACCGCCGCCGATGATAAGAGTATCTACTTTAGTCAGCAAATTATCGATAACGCTTAGCTTGTCCGCTACCTTAGCGCCACCCAAAATGGCTACAAAGGGACGTACAGGCGCATTAACAGCATTGCCAAGATACAAAATCTCTTTGCCCATCAAATAGCCTACGGCTGTATCCTTTATAAATTCCGTAACACCTGCTGTAGAGCAATGTGCGCGATGTGCAGAGCCGAAAGCATCATTTACATACACATCTGCAAGTGAGGCAAGCTCTTTGCTGAAAGCAGGATCATTTTTGGTTTCTTCTTTACGAAAACGAGTGTTTTGCAATAAAACAACATCGCCGTCAGCCATTTCGGATACGGCTTTCTTTGCGTTATCGCCCACTACATTGCCGTCATCTGCAAACACTACGTTTTTACCGAGCAATTCCGACAAGCGTACCGCTACAGCAGCAAGGCTGTATTTTGCTTCAGGGCCTTCCTTAGGCTTGCCCAAATGGCTGCACAAAATAACGCGGCCGCCGTTTTCTATAAGCTTATTAATGGTAGGCATCGCAGCCTGAATACGGTTATCGTTAGTGATAACGCCGTCTTTCATCGGCACGTTAAAGTCGCAGCGCACCAAAACTTTTTTGCCCTTTACGTTTAAATCCTCAACTGTTTTTTTACCTAATCCCATTGTAATCTCCCTTTCTTTTTTAAAACAAAATTTATCCCACAAGGGATACAAATAATATACTGTTTTAATTATAGTATTTTTTAAGATTTTTAGCAATAGATTAAATGACATATTTTTAACGAGTGCAGCATTTTCAAAATTTTACCCTTATATATATTTGACACTTAGTTGTAAAAAGTGGTATTATATATAATATATGTGCGCACTATAGCGCGCTAAAGTAAGGTGTGTGATTAATTGTCTTTATTTGATAAAATATTCGGAACTTATTCCGAAAAAGAGCTAAAAAAAATACAGCCTATTACCGATAGCGTTATCGCGCTTGAAAGTAAATATAAGGAAATGTCTACTGACGACTTAAAAGCGCAGACCGCTGCGCTTAAATTACGTCT
>JAVWEG010000046.1:0-17641 GCA_036641735.1 Oscillospiraceae bacterium | reverse complement strand
TGCCGATATTAAATCTCCTGTAGGCGGTGTAATAGGTATTAATAATGGCAAGCTAACAGGATATATGGAAGAAACGGCATATATATCCTGTATAAAGCGCGTACCTATAGCCGATTTTGCTTCTATGCTTGCAGCCTATGGCAAGGCACAGGATAAATATTTGTCTTACGGTATTGCCACCGTGCAGGAGGGTATGATGGTAGCGCAAATGCTGCCTTTATACACAGCGCTAATTAACAGCGGCATATTAAAAATAGATGTAGTAGGCTATCCCGATACAGCCTCTATTGCACAGCTTAAAAGCGCAATGCCTTTATCTGTAGGCGCGTATGATAAGCATTTTAAAATAGGCGGAGTTAAAATATTTTTAGACGGCTCTCCGCAAGTGAAAACGGCTTGGATGCAAGCTCCGTACCAAAACAGCGGCGACTATTGCGGATATGGCACAATGACAGATGACGAAGTATTAAATGCAGTATCAAATGCCGCAAATGACGGTGTACAGATACTGGCGCATTGTAACGGAGATGCCGCAATACAGCAATATATTAACGCTGTATCGTCAGTATCCGCCGATAACAAAAACCTCGCCTTATTAAAGCCCGTAATTATACATTCCCAGCTTATCACAAAGGCACAGCTTGCAAAAGCAGCACAGCTTAATATGATACCCTCGTTTTTTATAGCACATATTTTGCATTGGGGCGATATTCATATATCTAATTTCGGATATGAGCGCGCTTCATCTATCAGCCCTGCACATACAGCGCTTAATCTCGATATTCCATTTACTTTTCATCAAGATGCGCCTGTAATAGAGCCAAATATGCTAGAGACTGTACAATGCGCAGTAATTCGCCAAACCAAAAGCGGCATTACGCTCGGTGAGAGTGAATGTATTGATGTGTTAGATGCACTAAAAGCCATTACTGTAAATGCCGCTTATCAGTACTCGGAGCAAGACGTAAAGGGCAGTATTAAAATAGGCAAGCAAGCGGATTTTGTAATACTGAGTGATAACCCCTTACAAGCAGAGCATAATGCAATATCAGATATAAAAATACTCGCCACCATAAAAAGCGGCGAATGTGTATACCGTAAATAAAAGATATCGGCTACGGGCAATTCTATTTTGCTCATAGCCGATATTTTTATAACGAAACTCAAAAAGCGGCGCTGTCAGCATTGGCTGATAGCGCCGCTTTTAATGATATTATGCTTTGCTGCGAACAGCTTTAGGTTAAGGTGCTTGATTTGCTATATCAACTTGTATTTGTGCTTCAAGCGGGTTATAGTTATCTTTTCCTGTCGTAGGTGTAAATACTGCTGTGTATTTGCCTGATGCGGTCACTGTTGTAGCAGGAGTTTTCCAAGCCCAAGTACCTGATACTGCTTTTTCGCCAAGCAAGGCTTTTGTGCCTGTTATTGTGCTGTTACTTAAAGCTGTGCCGCTTTTTATTGCGCTTGCTGTCGGTACATCTGCGCCTGTAGGTACATTCAGTGTCGCTTTCTCTATAGTTACTGTCACTTTTGGCTGTATTACTAAGTAGTTAGAGTTGAAATTGCCCTCAAGTAAATATTTGCCTGTGATAGTAACATCCACCGGTTTGCCTGTCCAGTTTGCATTTGTTACATTGCCGGCTGTCGGGATATACCCTTCTTTCAATTTCACATCTTTGTTTATCATCGTAAGTATGCCGTTAGCCACCGGTGTGCCGCCTAGTGTTACATCCGTTGTGCCGTCGTATATTTTAGTAGCTGTTACACCTGTAATAGTAACAGGAGTACGTGTAATATTTACTATTACGTTTGTAGGCTGTGTAAGAGTGTAGTTTCCTTTATCTGCGCCGCCTAATGTGTAATATGTAGTTACTGGCACCCAATCTTCTACGTATGCATTCAGTACTGTGCCTGTAGGTGTCTCTAAGGTAACGTCATCTGTATTTATTACACCTTCAAGCTTGCCGTTTGTAAGCACTACGTCGTTTTTGCCGTCAAATACTTTATTAGGTGCTTTAGTACCTGATACTGTAAGTGCCTTTGGCTCTATTGTTACATTTACGTCTGTAGGCTGTGTAAAATTGTAATTTGCCACCTTTTCGCCTGTAACTGTATACTCTGTTGTTACAGGAATATTAATGCCTACATTTTTATCCGCTTTACCTATAGGTGTAGCTAAGGTAAGCGTATCTCCATTTACTATACCTGCAAGTGTGCCATTTAGAAGTGTTACATTTTCTGTGCCGTCGTATTCCTTAGATGCTACTATTGTGTCTGCAACTGTAAGGTTTTTCTTTTCTATTGTTACATCAAGCGTTGCTTTTGCTTCATTATAATCTGCATTGCCTGCCTTAGTGGCTTCTATAGTAATATCTCCTGCCCCAGCTATGGTAAGCTTGCCACTTTTTACAGTAGCTAATGTATCACCCTTTGTAATAGCATATGTTACTTCGCCTGTGCCTGTGCCGCCTGTTGTGGCAAGTGTGTTTTCTTTATCGCCATATGTGGCGGTAAATGAAGTAATAACTAATGGAGCTTGGTTTGCTTTTACCTTTACATTAAGCGCTAGGTCAAATCCTACACCTGCTTCTTGGTATGTAAGATCCACTTTTTCTCTGATATGGATATGCGGTGTTACTGCTTCTGTCACTACAAAATCCGCTTTCAGCTCTGCGCCTGTCATAGTAAGTGCTGCGCCCCAAGCTGCATCTCCTGCATCAATAGCTGCAATTGCACTATTGATAATATACTCATAAATAGTGGTATCTATCAGCGCATCGCCAACAAGCTTTGTTTTGCCTACTTCAATGTCTTTTTCACTTGTAATGCCTGCAAGTGTCGCGGCGGCTGCTTTTTTGCTGATAGTTACTGTTATCCCTGTAGGCTGTGTAAGCTCATAGTTCGCTATGCCTGAGCCTGTAAGCTTGTAATCGGTAGTAACTGCAAGGTCTGTACCGACAGCTTTAGTAACTGTGCCGATAGGTGTATCTGCAAGTGCAATGACATCTGCTGCTTCGCCATTTGCCACACCTGCAAGTGTGCCTGTAAGGGCTACCTTCATCGTGCCATCATATTCTCTGGCAGTGGCGGCAGCTCCTGTGATAGTAAGCTTTGCAGGTGCAATATTTACTGTTACTCCTGTAGGCTGTGTAAATACATAGTTCGCTGTGCCTGAGCCTGTAAGCTTGTAATCGGTAATAACTGCAAGGTCTGTACCAATAACTTTAGTAACTGTGCCGATAGGTGTATCTGCAAGTGCGATAACATCTGCTGCTTCGCCATTTGCCACACCTGCAAGTGTGCCTGTAAGGGCTACTACCATCGTGCCGTTGTATTCTCTGGCAGTGGCGGCAGCTCCTGTGATAGTAAGCGGTGCTTTTGTAATATTTACTGTTATTCCTGTAGGCTGAGCTATAATAGTGTAATTTGCCTTCTTAGCGCCCTTTAATGTGTAATGTGTAGTAACTGCGGCGCCTGTGGCTACGTCTTTACCTATTGCTGTACCTATAGGTGTATCTAAGGCAACGTCATCTGCATTTAGTATGCCTTCAAGTATGCCATTTGTCAGCACTACGTCCGTTGTGCCGTCGTATGCCCTATCGGCTGCCTTTGCGCCTGTAATTGTAAGTACCTTTGGTGCTACTGTAATTACTTGCGTTTCGGTTACATCTGCAAAGTTTTTGTTGCCTTTCTTTGTGGCGGTAATGGTAACACTACCTGCTCCCGAGAAAGCAAGCTTATCGCCATTTAGTGTAGCAATTTTGTCTGTATCAGTAGTAATGACATAAGTAACCGCGTTTGTAATTGTCGCTTCGCCGCCTGCTGCTGCTACTGTTAATGCAGCATCGCCGTAAGTTGCTGTGCTTTTCGACGAGAACACTAGCGGCTTTTGCGCAGGTTTGGGTGCAATTTTCAAAGGAGCTAAGTTTTTATCCACTACGCCTACAAGGCCCTTTACCGTAGTATTATCGCAAACACCGGCGTTATTTGTAAATGCGCTAGTAACTTCAAAGTTTGCATCGCCTTGCTCCGCAATAATTAAAGCGCCCTCTTTAAGCTCCATTTCACTATCATTTTCTACAATAATTTTTGCGTTGTTTACTAATTTTATCGTAGGCACTTTATTTTTCGGCTCAGTTACGTTTGCGTTAGGGTCTTTCTCTTCTGGCCCCGTAGTAGTGGACGGGTTGTTCACGCTTACTTTGCCCTGCACTCTTAAAATAGTCCCATCCAGCTTAAATCCTTCGGTGCTGTCTTTAAATAAATAACTGCCTATTATCGCATTACCACGGATAGCTATTTCGCTTACCTTTTTATCTCCATTTAAAGTTATTTCCACTTTTGTTTTGTCGTCTGGCACTTTTATTGTAGTGTTAGCTGTGGTGTCTGTTCCGAGAAGAAGGTTAAGCGCATATCCGTTTTTGTCTGTCCATTTCAATGTAGATTTATTATCCGCAAAAATTTTATTTGGCATCGTTGCCGATTCGGCTGTGCCTAATCTATAAAATTCTTTTAATGTAAGATTATTTACAAATACCCATTTATCTTTACATTTTAGTCCCTTAGGCACTTCATATTCTTCTATGGGATTTTTTTCAAGTACAATACACGCTATACTATCATCGTTTAGCGCGGACACAAGCTCTGCTTGTGAGTAAATATGCTTTGCCGAGTCCTGACACACTTGTACCTTGCTGCTGAAAGTAAGCTGTGTATCGCTGTATTTAGCCACAATATCCATAGGCTTTTCCTTATACTCGTGCGAATGTAGATTGTGCCAAGCATCTATTGTGCTGCCCTGCGCAGGCTCTGTAGTAATTTTATTTTTAGCAAAATCCTTTGCATCTACAAGTAGTATTGTGCCGTCGCCCCTAGTTAATTTGCACTGCATTCCGTCTAGCTCCAGCTTGTCATTATCGCAATACAAGGTTTTGTTCGGCGCTTTTACAAGCTCTATACTCGTTACGATTACACCCACTTGGTTTTGCCCTGCCGCCATAAATACTTCACCGGCTTTAGTGAGGCTCGCTCGTGCATCATCTACTTGCTTTTGTGTAACCTTTGTATCATCAAATATTGCTTGTGCTGCCTTTACAGCCTCTGCATAAGCATCTACTTGTGCTTTAGTAACATAATGCTGATCTGCTTTTAGCTCGTATTTATTTTCTGTTTGTACCCAAATAGTGCCTACATTTCCGGCATTTTTGAAAGCCGCCCTAAGCACATCACCAAGCCTTGTTTTATCTACTTTTGCGTTTGTTGTTGTATCCGTAGGTGGTGTTACAGGAGTTATTGGCTTTACAGGAGCTTTGTCCGCAGGCTTGTCCACAGGCTTATCGCTCGCTGTATTAGGCATACCTGTAGTAAGGATAGGCGTTTCCTTAACAGCAACTGTATCTGCCTTTAGCTCGCCTCCTAAGTTTGCACGCTTTTGTGTGATAGCCTGAGTTATTCTGCCCAGTCCGTTTAATGTTATTTTTGCCTCTGTAGCAAGCGTTGCCACTGTAGCACCCGCTTCCACTGTTAGCGTAGTGCCTACAGCGCTTGCAAATATAGACATTGTTGCTATATTCGCGGCAGTATTAACAGTAGCAGGTGCATTTAACATAAAGTGAGTAAGCTTTGCGCCCTCTCTTATATCTATTGTGCTGTCTTTGGCATCTTTGCTCACTGTCAGTGACTTTACTGTGCCACCTAATTCAAGTATAGCAGATGAATTCGCATACATTTCATCTATAATGCTTTTAGTATCTACCACTAGTCTGGTGCGTGCATCCATATGCTCTAATATTGCTTTGTCAAATTTACATCTTGTAAAATGTACTGAATTTTCGCCGCCGCCTTTTACAAATATTCTTTTTGCCTCTACTCCGTCTAACTTAACTGTGCCTGTGTCTACTTCTTTGCCGATGATAACGGTATTTAATCCTGTGGATTTGGATAGCTTTACTCCGTCCGCCTTAATTTCGACGTCTTTTATACCTTCCTCGGCTATGTAATCGCCGGCTTCATCTATCACAAGCTTAGTAATATTACCTA
Source organism: Oscillospiraceae bacterium (assembly GCA_036641735.1). Lineage (GTDB taxonomy): Bacteria > Bacillota > Clostridia > Oscillospirales > Ruminococcaceae > JAGPHI01. The sequence goes on along the minus strand of JAVWEG010000046.1, from coordinate 11,602 downwards.
GCTTTTCTACAGGATTGCTCTCTAGCGGTAATGCGCTTTGCGCAGGGGCAGAATTAGGCTCTGTCTTACTTGTCTGTTCAGAAGAAGCCTTTTTTCCGCAGCTTGCAAGCATTGTGATACACATTGCACAAGCAAGCAGCATTGACATAGATTTTTTAAACATAAATGCCTCCTATTTTCACGCACATTATAAACGATACATAATATAATTTTATAGTATAAATTATACAATTTTTAAGCATATTTGTAAATGGAAATCGCACAATTAAGCATAAGTTTAACGTAATTTGTATTTATTTACAAAATTTGATAAAATAATTCACTTGTACGACAATATAATGTCTTTATTGAACGCACAAATCAAGTAAATATTTTGCTGCACAAAAAAACTGTAACAGGCGAAATTCGTCTGTTACAGCTTTTGTAAATTAATTTATTTGGCAAACTCTATTGCGCGCGATTCGCGTATTACATTTACCTTGATTTGTCCCGGATAATCTAAATCTTCTTCTATTTTATGCGTAATGTCGTGCGCCAATAGTATAAGCTGATCGTCGCTTATTACCTCGGGCTTTACCATTATGCGCACCTCGCGCCCTGCTTGTATGGCAAATGAACGCTCTACGCCCTCAAAGCCGTTTGCTATTTCTTCAAGGCTTTCCAGACGTTTGATATAGCTATCCAAGTTTTCTCTGCGCGCACCAGGACGAGCTGCCGATATCGCGTCTGCCGCCATCACTATAAATGCAAGCGCTGTTTTAGCCTCTACATCGCCGTGATGTGCTTCAATTGCGTGGATAATCGCCGGATTTTCTTTGTATTTTTTGGCAATATCCACACCTATTTGGATATGGCTGCCCTCTATCTCGTGGTTTAACGCCTTGCCGATATCGTGTAAAAGCCCTGCGCGCTTAGCTTGCATTACATTTACACCAAGCTCCGCTGCCATTACGCCCGACAAATATGCTACTTCTAATGAATGGTTAAGCACATTTTGCCCATAGCTAGTACGGTAACGCAAGCGGCCGATAAGCTTTACAATATCGGGGTGTATGCCGTGGACACCTACGTCCATCACTGCCTTTTCGCCCTCACGCTTCATTGTAAGCTCTAAGTCTCTGCGGCAGCGCTCAGCTGTTTCTTCAATACGGGCAGGATGAATACGTCCGTCACTGATAAGCTTTTCAAGGGTGAGACGCGCTACCTCGCGGCGCACAGGATCAAAGCTTGAAAGCGTGATAGCCTCAGGGGTATCGTCTATAATAAGGTCTACTCCCGTAGCTGTTTCAAGTGCGCGGATATTGCGGCCCTCTCTGCCTATAATGCGGCCTTTCATATCATCACTCGGCAATGCCACTACGGATACTGTAGCTTCGCTTGAATGATCGGCTGCACATCTTGCAATAGCTTGGCTGATAAGCTCACGCGCCATAGAATCCGCTTCGTCTTTGGTTTGCGTTTCAAACGCGGAAATACGAAGCGCCTTTTCGTGGGTAAGTTGCTCGTCTACTTTATCTAGCAAAATCTTTTTTGCGTCCTCGGGGGTAAGTGCAGATATCGTCTCCAGCTTTTCAAGCTCTCTTTGCTTCATCTGCTCTATCTCGCCCAGACGTGCTTCGGCAAGCTCCGCGCGCTTTTTAAGGTCTTCTTCTTTTTTCTCTAGTATTGTTGTTTTTTTGTCTACTGTTTCTTCTTTTTGGTCTAGGCGATGTTCTTGACGAGAAAGCTCTGAGCGGCGCTCTTTTATCTCTTTATCCGCTTCTGCCTTTATACGAAATGCCTCGTCCTTTGCTTCAATAAGCGTTTCCTTGCGCTTTTGTTCTGCTTGCTTAATAGCGTCGTTGACTGTCCTTTTAGCTTCTTCTTCCGCAGAGCCTATCTTGGCCTCTGCAGTCTTGCGTCTGTATGCGATGCCAATAGGAAATGCAATTGCAACGGCAACTGCGCCCACAACAACGGCTATCAATATGGCTAACCATATCGGTACCATTGGGCTCACTCCTTACGATTATTATATTGTTATAAATAAAAAGCAGCTCGAATACTGTACATTAAAACTATAGTATTCCGCCTTTGATTACATTAACACATTCTATTTTATAGCCTAGTGATAAACTTGTCAAGAAATTGTTGACAAAGTATGAAAATAAGTGTAATCTAATCTAAAGAACATCTCTATAATATTGTTAATAACGTATAGCGGACACGAGCTTTAGGCTATAGTATCAGAGATGGACGGCGGATTTATTCCGTGCTGAAACCGTCCTTACTAAAAACAGCTTATTAGCTTACCACCGCAGCCATATACGCACGTACAAAAGCACGTTACAGCTTTGCGAGAGGCGCTTTTAGCGCAATTCGGGTGGAACCATGGGCATTACAGCTCACCCCGTATATATATATACGAGGTGAGCTTTTATTTTTTATTTAAAGGAGAATATTAATGAAAATTATTTTAAAAGGCGATATAGTAAAGGAATATGCAAGCGGCACTTCGTGTGCAGATATAGCGCGTGAGCTTGGAGCAGGGCTATATAAAGCCGCTTGCTGTGCCAAAGTAAATGGCAAGGTATGCGATTTGCGCTATAAAATAAACGAGGATGCAAAGCTGGAAATACTTACCTTTGACGACGAGGACGGCGCGCGCACGTTTCGTCATACAGCAAGCCATATATTGGCACTTGCGGTACGCCGCCTTTTCCCTGCTGCCAAAATAGCTATCGGCCCTGCGATAGAGGACGGATTTTATTATGATTTTGATGTGGAAACTCCGTTTTCCGCACAGGATTTAGAAAAGCTTGAAGCCGAAATGAAAGCTATTGTAAAAGCCGATTTACCGCTTATTTACCGCGTAGTAAGTGCAGATGAAGCAAATGAAATAATGGCAAACGAGCCGTATAAGCTAGAGCTGATAGCAGAACACGCAGCAAAAGGCGAGGATATAAGCCTATACGATTTAGCAGAATTTACAGACCTTTGTGCAGGGCCGCACCTTATGAGTACAGGCAGTGTAAAGGCATTTAAGCTTACAAGCGCAACGGGAGCATATTGGAGAGGAGATTCTCACAATGCTATGCTGTGCCGCATTTACGGTACTGCTTTTCCGAAGCAGAGTGTAATGGAAGAATTTTTATTGCGCCAAGAAGAAGCAAAAAAACGCGACCACAATAAAATAGGGCGCGAGCTAGAATATTTTACCACTTGCGACCTTATTGGGCAGGGATTACCTATAATGCTGCCAAACGGCGCGCGCGTGATACAGCTATTACAGCGCTTTGTGGAGGACGAGGAGCAGCGCCGCGGTTGGCAGCTTACCAAAACACCTTATATGGCTAAGAGCGATTTATATAAAGTGTCGGGACATTGGGACCATTATAAGGACGGTATGTTTGTACTTGGTGATGAAGCTACAGATGACGAGATATTTGCGCTTCGTCCTATGACCTGTCCGTTCCAATATCAAGCTTATCTTAACCGTCAGCGCTCATACAGAGATTTGCCGATACGTTATGATGAAACCTCTACTTTGTTTCGCAATGAGGCATCGGGCGAAATGCACGGGCTTATCCGCGTAAGACAGTTTACCATAAGCGAGGGACATCTTATGTGTACACCGTCACAGCTTGAAAGCGAATTTCGTTCTTGCCTTGAGCTTGCCATATTTATGCTGAAAACACTTGGGCTTTATGAGGACGTATCGTACCGCTTTTCTTTATGGGACGAAAACGACAAAGATAAATATATTGGCACTGTGGAGCAATGGGACGAAACACAAGGTATGATGCGCAAAATATTAGACCATCTTGAGATACCGTATAAAGAGGGCATCGGCGAAGCCGCATTTTACGGCCCTAAGCTGGATATACAAATACGCAATGTATATGGTAAAGAGGACACCTTAATAACCATACAAATAGACCGTATGCTTGCAGAAAAATTTGGTATGGAATACACAGATGCTGACGGCAAAAAGAAAACTCCGTGCATTATACACCGCACATCTATAGGCTGCTACGAGCGTACATTGGCACTTTTACTGGAAAAATATGCAGGCGCTTTGCCTGTATGGCTAATGCCTACGCAGGTAATGCTGGTGCCTATAAGCGATGCGCACCACGATTACGCAGCTAAAGTGCTTGAGGAATTGCAATTGGCAGGTATACGTGCTGAGGCAGATTATCGCAGTGAAAAAATGGGATACAAAATTCGCGAAGCGCAATTATCAAAAATACCTTATATGCTGGTAATGGGCAACGAAGAAGCCGAGAGCGGCACGGTATCTGTGCGCGCTCGCAAAGAGGCAAACGGCGGCAAAAAAACAGTAGCCGAATTTATCGCGGCTATAAAGGCAGAGATAGACAGCAAAGAGATATAACTAAATACGTGCAGTATACAAAAAGTACTTGTATACTGCACGTATTTTTATTTTATATTAAAAAAACCGCAATAATTCCGATTTATCTGTAGTTTCTTCGCATAATATATCGCAGAGCATAGGAGCAAACTGTTTGCCGCATTTTTCAAGCTCACTCATCACAATGCCAATGCCTTGCGGTGTTTTATGCCAATTGTAACAAGTGACATTTAATATATCTACGGGACATACAAATATCTGCGTTTCGGGAAAATAATATTGATAATACATAAATGCTCTGCGCGCGTGCATACTTTTACAGCACAGAATTGCCGAGCGTACATTTATATTAAGCTCATTTAACATTTTTGCCGAAAACCTTGCGTTATCATAGGTGGATACAGCTTCTTTTTCGCATAAAATAGCTGTTTGCGGTACATTATTTTGCTGCATTACGCAAGATAAAAACTCGCTTTCGGTTTCACTTGCAAACGGATATTGTTCTTTTTTGGATAATGCGCCGTTAAATTTGCCATTATGCACCGAATATTTACCTGACGGCATTATAAGCGGAGCAAAGCCCTCTTTATATAGCTGTGCTGCGCGCTCACCTTGCTCGGGGAACGAGCCGCCTGTAACAAAAATAATATCGCACTTTTGCGGTGCATCTTTTTTAAATACAAAGTCGGTTATATCCTGTAAAAGCTTTTCCATATGCCCTCCCAATTAAATATGTACGTAATTTATTGTATCATATAAAGTGTAGCTTTACCACCTTGAAAAATTTGTTTTTGTAATAATTTTGTAGCCTGAAAGAGGTGTCGAAGCCTGTAAAAATGCCAATTATTTCCATACAAATACAAGCATTACAGAGTATACTCTAGTATGCGAGAGATGTACGGAGCATACAGCTTGTAAATTGACATAATGATTTAAAATCGTATAAAAACAACGATATTCTACGTTTTAGCCATTTTGACGTAGCTTGCTTTGTCTGTTAAAATGCCTAAGTAGCTTTAAATTGCGCATTATGCAATGTATAACAAGCTTATACATTGCCAATAATCGCACCATACAGGCTATTACAAAGCAAAGGAGAATATATGACAAAATTCAAAGAGCATATACGCCGCCGTGTGGAGAATATTCCCACTCGGCTGTGGGCAATGATAGCTGCATTAGCTTGCCTATCGTGCATATTATACTCAATGTACGCAATATTAAATATCGTTATTGTATCCGATACAGACGGCAACCGCCGTATGTTAGTAACTCCGATAAAGGATACACAGCAGCTTATGCAGATGTCGGGGATTGTGGCAAACGACAAGGACAATGTGTTTTACACTGCATACAACGGCAATCTTGTAAGCCTTAATATTGAGCGCGCGTTTCCCATAGCGATACAGGCAGACGACGGCAGCTTTACAGCCGAGCTTGTAAGCGGCACTGTAGAAGAAGCTATTGTTTCTTGCGGAATAGAGCTTGGCGAACACGACTATACCGAGCCGTCGCTCTCCACTCCTGTATCTGAAAATATGGCGCCAATTGTTGTGCATCGTGTAAAATACGAGGACACAGTGGTACAAGAGGAAATACCGTTTGAAACCGAATATAAGCTAACAAGCCTTTTTGTACGCAATAAAAAACGCACTGTTACCATACAGGAGGGCAGTGTTGGTACACGCGAAATTACAAGCCGTATGCGTGTGGTAGATGGCAAAACGGAATCTACTAAAGTGGTAAATATCACAGATACTGTACAGCCTGTAAACGCTATTATCAAAAAATACGGTGCAGGCGCACCTGTGAGCGATATGGAAGCACCGAGCGGTATAACTATTGAAAACGGCAAGCCTAGCAGCTATAGTGCTGTATATACAGGCAGAGCCACGGCATATTCCGCCGCACGCGGACGTGGCGCTTCGGGGCTTGGGCTTAGTGAGGGTACTGTAGCTGTAGATCCTAATATTATTCCATATGGCTCTATAGTATATATCACTTCTACGGACGGTAAATTTGTATATGGATTTGCCAAAGCCACCGACACAGGCAGCGCACTGCAAAGTGGGCACGCGCTTGTGGATTTATTTTACGAAAGCCACGACGAAGCGCTGATGAGCGCTGTGAAAACCGTAAATATGTATGTGGTAAGATAATAAAATATAAAATCGGCAGTATAATATGCACATTATTGCATAATATACTGCCGATTTCTTTGTAATATTAGAATTTAAGGTGTCGCTACAGGCTCTGTCGGTGCAGGCTCAGGCGGCACTACCTCGGGCGGCGGTGCTACTACATTCGGTACAAAGGTCTCCATTTGTGTGCTACCCAATACGCCTATATAGCTTTTGCCTATATTTATTTTTACTTCGCTGCCGTCAATATTTAAAAGCTTAAGCGGTGCATCTGCATTGCCTTTTTTCCAAGTGATTTCTTCGTATTTTCCATTGGTAAAATAAAAGCCTTTTCCGCCTAACATAGCAAACTGCGCGCACTGTCCGTCTGCCTTTAAGCTAACATCGTCTACTAGCAGCAATACATTGGTAAAGCTTAATTGTTCGCCTGTAAGCTCATCTATATGCGGTGCTGCATATGCACTTTTTAAATACATTTTAGTTTCGGGATTATACACAAACTCCACTTCACTTGAAGCAGAATATTGCCATTTAGCATCTAAAGCATCTCCGCCTACAGGAATACGCACAGGCTCCGCTTTGCCTACAAAGCTGAATAACGGGCCAAACGCGCCTGTAAGAGGGACTGCGTTTTTATCAATACCGCCGCGTATTAATGCAGCATCTGTATACCAGCAATGCTCATTGGAGCGCGTTTTGCTGCGCTCTGTATCAAACACAAAGCTAGTAGAGCCAAGATACATACCGTCTACATCTTGGTAGTGATATTCGTTTAACAGATTAGATGCATAAATACTGCTGCCGATATGCACATAAATAGCGTTTAGCGGCAATGCCATTTGCAAATGCTGATCACGCGCAGAGCGCACAGGGCCTACTTGCGGTATAGCATCTCTAAAAGAGTACATCGCCATAAGACGCGTTACTCCGCCCTCTGTCACCATTTCGAAAATAGTGTCTGCTGATGCTATGCCTCGTTGCGGCAGTGCCACTGCCGCGTTATTTACCATAATGGCAACAGGCCGCATACCTGCCTCGTAGCCCGCAGGCAAATCCCCTCCTGTAAGAGGATTGTAATCGAGCTTTTGTATTGGCGCATCAGCATTTATGCCGCCTTGCACCGGTGGCGGTATTATATCATTAGTGCCTGTGCTGCTGCTGGGCTTTTTACCGCATCCTGCAAGCATTGACAGCATTATTAATGCCATTGCCGTGCAAAGTAACTTTTTGATATATCGCACCTCCATTTTTTGACATTTTAAAATATTAATCGCCTATCTCCACTTCGCTTACTTCAGATGTGGGCAAGCCGCTGTCTACTATTTCGCTCTCAGGCCCTGCATAAGAAAATCCGTTATCGTGTTCTTCAAGCGAAACCATACCTATATAGCTTTTGCCGCAATTTATCTTTAAGTCATTTCCATCTAAATCTGTAAACCACAATCTGTTTTCTATAGCGCCTTTTTGCCAGCGTATTTCCTCTACTTTGCCTTTACTAAAGTAGTATCCCACACCGCCATCGTCCATATGCACGTTTTGATAATTAGGATCGCCCTTATCATTACCATTTTTATCAAGATTGCCGCCCGGATACGGATAAGTAGTAATTTCGGCAAACAGCACAATTACATTTTCAAAGCCCAATTGCTCACCGTTATTTTCGTCTACCGTTTTATGACGTGACCTTGAAGAAGAAGAATACTGGCTCATCATATATCTGCCGCCATCTGCTGCATAATCAAAATAAGTACGATAGCTCATAGAATGAGTAATGGATACGCTTTCGGCAGGTTCTCCGCCCATAGCGCGCTCTCCGCCGTTTTCGTCGTATTTTACAAAGTCAAACAAAGGCGAATTGTATGTACGGTTCATATCTATGTTCTTTTTATCTATTACTTTTTGTATCAAATCGCCGTTTGTATAAGAACGATGCTCTTTATCGTAGCCCGGGCGATCACGACGATACGAAATTACATCGTGGTCGCCATCTAGATTAAGGTCGCCGTATTCCACTGTGTCAATATAAGTTTGCGTAATTCCGCTGCGCCCTATATGAACATATAATGGCTGAAACGGATAAACAAGGCGAAAAAATTGGTCTCTTGCCGAGCGTACAGGGCCTACATCAGGCAACACCTTATAATCTTCAAACAAAGCCATAAAGCGCGTAATGCCGCCCTCTACCTTGCTTTCAAACAAAACGTCCGCCATACTTAGCCCACGCTGAGGACGGCTGACTGCAATATTGTTTACCATTATTGCCACTCCGCGCTGCCCTTCGGGGAAGCTTGAATCTTTTTCAAATCCCGTATACGGGTTAGGTGTATATGGAGGCTCGGGAGGAGGCGCAGGTGTACTGGAAACAGGTGTCTGTGTCGGTGTAGAGTTTTCAGCGGCTGAGCTAGGTGCTTTACCTCCGCACGATGCCAATAGTGCTGCCGCCAGCGCAGCAGTTAAAACGATAGAAAGTGCTTTTTTCATAATATTCTCCTAATGCTTTACTTATATTCTAAATACGTACGTTTAACGTGCGCACTTGAAGCTTTAATTATGGTATATCCTTTGCCTCTGTCTCGCCCTCGCCTATTATATTTGGTATACTGCTTTGCGGTGCAGGTGTGCATTTGTCGCCAATTTTAAAATAATTATATTTGCCGAGATCTACTATTGCCACATACGAAGTACCTGTGTTTATCTTCACACTGCTTTCACTGCCGTCTGCCGACACTATCCGCAGCGGATTGCCTGCATCACCTTTAAGCCATCGAATATTCTCGTATTTGCCGCCGTTTATATAATATCCAACACCGCCAAAGCAGTAATCCACTTTAGCTAAAATATTATCCGAATATTTACTGATATCCGTAAAAAGCACTATCACATTATCAAATGAGATAGCTTCACCGCTATTTTCATCTATTTGCAAATCGCCAAATTGTGATTTTACATATTTGTTGCTCTTTTCATCATATGTTAAATCCGAATTAACATAGCTTGAAAACCTTATATGCACATTGCCTGCAACACCATCCTGCAATACACGCGGCTCGTCTGCAAAATCGAACGCACTGTACGCAAGATTACCGTCGGTTTTAATGCCGTATTGCGTTGCCGCCTCACTGAACAGCGTGCCGTTTGTAAACCAGCAATGCTCTATCGCCGTGGTTTTGTTTCGTTCGGTATCCATTTGCAAAGCGCCCGATTGATAATAGCCATTAATGCTGCGGTCTTTATAATGAAACTGTTCCAGTAAATTAGCAGCATACGTAGATGCACCAACGTGCAAAAACAAACTGCCAAGCGGCAACATAAGCTGTACGTGCTGGTCTCTTGCCGAACGCACAGGCCCTACCTGCGGCATATTTGCATAGTCCTCATATATAGCCATCAGCCGTGTAATGCCGCCCTCTGTTACCATCTCATACACTATATCCGCGCTTGAAAGCCCTCTTTGAGGCAGCGCAATGCGCACATTGTCTACCATTACGGCAAGAGGCAATTTATCTGTGCCTTTGCTCTTTTTACCTGTGAGTGGGCTTATTCCCTCTTTCACAGGTAAATCCCAGCTTTTTTGCGGCAAAGTAATCTCTTGCCCCGATTGTGTAGGCTTATTTGCAATACTGTTTGCACACGAGCAAAAGAGTGCAGATATAATAAAGTAAGATATATACGCGTGCGCGCACCTCTTTAACATTTTACCATCCTTTTACGCTCAAAGCCCATTACTTTATTAAACGATTGAGCATAATGTTTTCTTTCAAAAATTGTAAAGACATACATTCCCTTGTGTTCTCTATACTAATATACTCAAAATACAGTAATTTGTAAATAGTTTGTAACAACTTTATGAAATAATTTTGTTTTTATGCTAAAATTATATACATAGTATTGCATTGTTTGGCAATTTGTATTATACTTGGCAAAATATTTATAAAACAGGCGGTGACATAATGTCTATAGAAAAAGCACGTGCTTATCTTTCAGAGCGCGGATTTGCAGATAAAATACTCGAGTTTCCCGTATCCAGCGCTACTGTGGAGCTTGCTGCCAAAGCACTTGGCTGCGCTCCTGAACGTATAGCAAAAACACTATCCTTTGGTATTGGCGATGTGCCTATATTAATAGTGGTAGCAGGAGATATTAAAGTAGATAACAGTAAATACAAGGCTGCATTTGGCACTAAAGCTAAAATGCTCTCCTTTGATGACGTGGAAGCAAAGATAGGACACGCAGTAGGCGGAGTATGCCCATTTGGTGTAAATGCTGATGTTGAAGTGTATTTAGACGAATCTTTGAAACGTTTTACTACAGTATTCCCTGCTTGCGGCAGCGAAAACAGTGCCATAGAGCTTACTATAAAAGAGCTAGAGCAGCTATCGGGATATAAAGGCTGGGTAGATGTAGGCAAATAGCAGTGTGCAAATATTATTTTAATCTATTTAAAATTAGTTCTTGACAAACTGTAGTTTGCTTGGTATAATTATCAAGCGCTTCTAACAAGGCGCTGATTTGAGATATTAGCTCAGTCGGCAGAGCAATTGCCTTTTAAGCAATGGGTCCGGAGTTCGAATCTCCGATATCTCACCACGCATTTGGCAGTTGGCGAGCAATAGCGAGCCTATCCCCGCAGGGGACGCCAAAACAAAAGCAGCTTATTTTTACATCGAATAGATGCGAAAATGGGCTGTTTTTGTTTTGGCGCTGCCAAAGCGGTTCGCAGCGTAGCGGAGAACATTCATATTAAATGCTGTTTTTAGCACAGCGTTCATCTTCGAGCCGCAAGGGTATCTATTTCGTCAGACAAACACGCAGTTGGCGAGCAATAGCGAGCCTATCCCCGCAGGGGATGCCAAAACAAAAGCAGCTTATTTTTGTATCGAATAGATACGAAAATGGGCTGTTTTCGTTTTATAAGTAGTTAATATTTTAACAATAATTGACTTTATTGTGTGATAAGTTTACTATAATAAGTAGGAACAGGTTTTATAAAAATTGAAAGGGTGGTAATAATGAAATCAGCTTCGTTACTTTTATTGGACAATAATTCTTTGCTTGATATCTTGCACAGTGGAAATTTTCGCGTAGAGGAAATCTCGTTTGAAGAAGC
>JAVWEG010000045.1:0-17748 GCA_036641735.1 Oscillospiraceae bacterium | reverse complement strand
AAAGTATAGTATAAATTGAGTTTAATTTACACGAACCAACAGTTGAATAAGCTATATCAACTGTTGGTTGATATGAAAATATCGTTATATTTATATACAAAATATAAAAAGCACTCAATTTATGTTTTAAAAGTGCTATATATCGCCTAAAAAGTCTTTGCATTAATTATACAGTATGCGCCTTTAAAAGTATATACTGTTTATTATTTTAAAGCAGAAAACCTCGGCTGCAAAAACATTTTTTATTATTATCACTTAAAAATGCGCTGCAACAAAAATATTTTTGTTGCAGCGCATTTTAAATTATTGCGTAAAACGTATTAGCACAAACAGTCCGAGAACATTTGCAGTTTTGCGTGTAAAATCATTTCCAGTCTTGTAATGGAATCCACCATCGACTGAGCGGATTTGTTTACAGCCAGCATATCAGCGCTTGTGGTAGATGTAGCTATAATCTTTTGAATTTTTTCACCCTCTGCATTGAGAATATGGGATAGTGCAGTTTGCTCTAGTGCTACGGATTCTATAATATCCGTAATAGCTTGTGGACGTGTACCTGTACCGGGAACGATTATCGGCATTGACATAATTAAAACCTCCAACTCAATTTTGAATGCAAGGATAAATTACATATCCTACAATGCATTATATAGCAGGCATAATAAATGTGTTACTAATCGTACAAGAGTGGGCGAAGCTGGTGTTCATATACATATTGGCTGCAAAAACGTGTTCTTGCCAAAGTTTTAGCCTTAATAACGGGATTGTTTTCCATATTTTCAAGAATGTTGTTTAAGTTTTCGAGCATATATATTTTTTCTGTTGGATTATATGTTTCGTAAGTGTCATATCCAAAGTTTTTGGCACTCCATCTCATAAAATACGCATTTATGCACTTGCCTATTTCTTCTAAGGCAGGTACTGCTTCATTTAATACTATATAATTGCCTCTGCTTGCCGCCTCCAAAACTGTAAGTCCAAACGATTCCGAATACGATGGGCAAATATATAGATTACTTAAAGCAAATAAATCAAATACCGTTTGCCTTGTTACACCGTTTTTATATCCGCAATCAGATGTGAATACTATGTCTTTATCACTAAGCCCTTCTTTATTGCCTAAATCTCTTATCATAAATTTATACATATCGGGATCAATGTCGCTCGCTTCAAATTCGCAAAATATTATGCCTACAGATTTACCAAAATGCCGCTTTATCATACCGCCAAGCTGCGCTATAATATGAAACCGTTTAGCCATATTAAGGCGCGCAGGATACACTATAATAATATCACGGCTTAAATATCCAGATTTATTTATTATATCTACAGCTTCGTCACACATACCTGTCATTACATCTATGCTATTACCTACGCACGCGCATAAGCTGATATCTTGCGAGTACTGCTTTGCTATTGCCGCAAGTCCGCATTGTGTGGGATACACAAGCGTAGTATTTGGCATAGGTGTAAACATACAGCTTATGGGAAAAGGCGCATCTATATGTATTTGCGGAGCGGAATGAGTAAATGCAAGAAATTTTACATTTGGCAATAGCTTTTGCGCAAGGCGAATGGCAACATTATGCACAAGATGTGCGCCCTGATATAATATATCGTGCATTATGCACACATCTACGTCTTTTAATTCCTTCACATAATCTTGCGCTATAAGCTGCGCTTCCTCGTAAAACGTATCGTGTATTTTGTCCTCTGCCCTTGTATAAGTGTGCCAATTAAATATTTTGCCGTTTTTACTATTGATTGTTTTTCTCCATTCTAGCCTTTCATCGGCAAATATACCTGTGCGCTCTGTATCGGGACAATGCTCGCTTACAAGCATTTTTACGGTAATATTGTCTTGCAGTAGCATATAAAGCTGCTCGCGCACCACATTTACAAGAGAATACGTATTTGAAAGTCCGTTAAACATTGTTAATATTGCCACTCTCATTTTGTCACCCTTTTCATTCACGTTATTGTACTATATATCATATTGTATTTTGGCAGGATATATTTCGTGATTAAAGTGATTAGATAGGAGAGTTTACTATGGCTATTAATTTTTGGGCTGCTAACAGTTTCAATATATTTTTAAGCGGCAATCATACACAGAGTAACGCAAGCGCTACAGGAGCTGTATGGGTGGGGCAAACCGCCACTTATAATAATTACAATGTAGGTGCGGATTTACCTATGGCAACTCCACAGTATATGCTTTCATTGCAAGTGCTTGGCAATATGGATATAACAGGGGGCATAAACTATTCTCAAAACAGTGGTATAGATGCACTTGGCACGGTAACAAAATACACTATGCACAATAACAACAATGTTCCAAATCAGCCTGTTTCTTTTCAATACAGACCTTACGATATTTACACATACAGCTTTTTGTTTTGCTCTGCAATAGGCTGGGCATATATTAATTCAAACAGTACGCAAAAAGTAAGCGGCACTGCCCTAACGCTTACAGGCACAGATCCAAATTTAAACAATTTCCTTATCAGCAGTGCCAATGTGGCAGGCTCGGGGCTTAACATCAGTGCTATTTCAAGTATTAATATCGTAGTGCCGCCGCTTTCCACTGCGATAATCAGTATAGACGGGCAAACTGTAACTTTGAATAATTTTATTACACTTATGAACGGTGTAGCCATTACCAAAGCGCAAGGGCAGTACGTATTATGGAATTTCCCCGAGGCGCACACTCTAAACCTCAATGCCAATATCTACGGCTCATTGCTTGCGCCGTATGCCACTATTATATCAGGGCTTACGTCCACTTTATTTGGCACATTAATGGCTACTAATCTGCAAGGAGGGTTAAATGCTACTAAAAATGAATTTTTAGGTTCATTGCCCGATTTATACGATCCGTCAAGCACACATTCCTGCACTAGCTTTACCACTTCATCGTCTACTACAAGCACTAGTACCACGTCTACCACCACTACAACAACCACCACCACATCGTCCACTACTACAAGCACCTCCAGTACTTCCAGTACCTCCAGCACTACCTGCGCGCCAAGATGTCAGGCAATATCAGACATCATAGAGTCTGTGGCATTAGAGCAAACTGCTTTGTCACACATATTAAATGCCGAGGGCGAGAAAATACAAAAAGCGATGAAATTAAATCTTACCACAAGCCAGCGCCTTGAAATAAACGATTCTGTGGCGCAAATGCTAAATAGCGTAAGCGAGCTTGAAACAATATTGCAAAATAAAGTCTCGCTATTTAATGACTGCCTGTGCGGTGGCTCTGCAAAATAGCCCCGTGCAAAAAAGCCGCGCCGGCTTAATATAAATGGACTGCCGCAAAACATTACAAATAGTGTTTTGCGGCAGTCTTATTAAAAAGCTTATCTTATGTGCGTGCTATCGCACATGCACAATTAAAACTGTTTTGCGAAACAGTTTTAATAAATACTTTATTTTTCGATAAACGGATACAAGTCATCAAAAGCGGCGGCTTTTAATGAGCCGTCAGGCATCACTCGAGATGCAATACGCGGTGCAATATCCGAAAATTGCTTTAGCTTTACTTGGCATACTACAGGCTCGTTTGCACTGAACACTTCTTGCAATTTTGCATCTATTTCTTCTTTATCGTGTATTTCTACACTTTTTATACCATATGCCTGAGCTATTTTACAAAAATCCGGAGTTTGCAATCCGCTGTCGCTGCCTACTCCTAAAAATCTGTCGTCCATATAATTATGCTGATTGTGCCGTATTAGCATATATCCGTTGTTGTGATAAATAAAAAGCTTAATCGGTATTTTATTGTATGCAATAGTAGCAAGCTCTTGTATATTCATCTGTGCAGAGCCATCGCCTGTAAGCGCCACTATCGGCTTTTCCTGCCCTACAGCACCGATAGCGCCTGCCCAAAATCCCATACAAGATAAACCGCCCGATATAAGATATCTTTGCTGTGGCTGTAATGTAATGCTCTGCGACACTATATTGCATACTGAGCCTGTATCCACAAGTAAAATGCTGTTATTTGGCAAATACCGAGACAAACAATCGGTGAAATAATACGGATTAATTGTATCCTCTTCTTTGTATTTGGGCAATACCACGGGGTAAGTTTGCTTCAATTTTTGGCAATGCTCTGCCCATTCAGTGTGCTTCATATTTGGCACTGCTTTTATTATACGCTCTAAAAACTCCTTAACGTCGCCATTTATTTTATAATCTATCGGTACATCATCTTTACAAAGCTCTTTTGTATCTATATCCACCATTATTTTTTTTGCTTTTTGCGCAAAATCTTCAGGATAATATCCAATAGTCGCTACAGACAGCCTACTGCCAAGCACAAATAATAAATCACATTCCTGTATGGCAAAATGCGAAGCTCTGTCGCCGTAGCTGCCAGGTCTGCCCACGAACAAATCGTCATTTGCAGATGTATCTATTCCGCCTCTTGAGGTAACGATAGGTATATTGCATTTTTGGCTAAATTGGCGCAATAAATCCACGGCATTTGCGTTGCGTACTCCATATCCCGATAAAATCATCGGCTTTTTTGCCAATTTTATCATTTCTGCCGCGTTTGCAATAAAATCATCGGGTATATTGTCAATATCCTTTGGCTGTGTAAAGCCAATCATATCACCGATTTGTTTGTTTTGGATATCTATTGGAATATCCAGCCATACAGGCCCTTTGCGATTAGATATTGCTTCATAATAAGCGCGCTCTAAATGATATTTAATAGTATCAATATCCGTAACGGCCGCAAAATATTTGGTAATAGACGACACCATCGGCTCTAAATTCAAGCTTTGCGTGCCGTGCTGCCTAATACCCGTATCCACCTCATAACGCAAAAGCTTAGATGAAGCTTGCCCAGACAGCACTATCATAGGCGAAGAATCAAGATAAGCCTGCGCTACACCTGTAATGGCATTGGTAGCGCCTGGGCCTATAGTAACAAGGCAAATGCCGGGTATTCCGTGCAAGCGCCCATATATATCGGCAGACATAGCCGCCGCTTGCTCGTGATGATTGCATATAGGTGTTATTGCAGTATTGCGCTTTAGCGCATCTGTTAAAAACATTGCCGAGCTGCCCGACACCATAAATGCTCTGTCGCAGCCTTTTTTAGCCAAAAAATCAAAAATATATTCACTTACTGTCATCTTATATCCTCCTATTTAATGCTGTCTAATTGGTTTATTGCTTCTTTACTAAGTACATAATCGGCATTGTTCATAATTAAAAATATAAAGCGGATAAATATTGCGCTCTACTAATAAAAGCGCCTGCAAATCCTGCACCATATAGTACAATAGGCGAGCTTTTCAGCATATCTTCAAGCGTGCATTTATTAGCGTCACTAATCATTTCAGCCTCCTGCTCTGTTTTCTTTTTGCATATATCCCATAAAATCGTAACAATCCTTACAAAGCGGAAGGTCGTTAAATCTATTGTCTTTTAATATACTTCTGTAGCTTTGCAGCTTTGTACCGTTCCACAATTCCAAAAGAGAATTGTCTTTTACATTGCCTATAGTCATTACACCATCGTTATCTGCGCAGCAAGCCGAAATATCTCCGTTCCACCTCACCGTCATTACATCAAACACTTGATTGCAGCAATTATATCTAACTTTCTTTAAAGTTTCACGTTTCTTTAGCGCAGCCAATCTTTCGCGTGATTCCAAATTAGAAACATTTTCAAGCTCCATAAATTCCAAAGTAGTTTTGCCAATCTGCACTTCGTCGCTGATAGCTTGCGCACGCTCTCTAAATGTCTCAATCTGTTTTTCAGATTCGTCTGTTACGGTGGTGTGTATTGTGATATACGGTCTTTCTTTATTTCCTCTTTTATCATAAAGCTTGCTGATGGTATTCATCAGTTGCTCAAAATTATCTTTTTGCCTCATTTCAAGATAGCCTTCACGCGTAACGCCCTGAAACGAAAATTTTATAGATTCAAGCCCTGCGCTAAATAATTTATCCATCATATCTTCATCTAAAAGGCTTGCGTTAGTAGTAAGGTGGCATACAATACCGTTTTCTTCTGCTTCTTTTACAAATTCGGGGAAATTCGGGTGTAATAACGGTTCACCTTGCCCCACAAATTTAAGCGCAATTTGCTTGCCTTTTATTTCATCTATTATTTTTTTGTACGTATCACAAGACATATATCCGCGTTCGCGTTTTGCCGTACTCATTCCCGTTTTGCACATAAGACAATGAAAGTTACAATTGTTTGTAACTTCAAATTCCAGTATGTATGGAAAGCTTGGAATATTCTGAAGCTTGTAAGCTATGTCGGGGCTATCTACTGTTTTGTAAAAACGTTTTAATGGATGTATTCTTTTCATATTAATGCTCCTTTGTATTTTGTCGTTATTTTATTTTGCAATTAAAATATTTTTGTGCCGCACATTCTTTTTTACGGGTAACAATTTCCAAACCTTTTTCTCCATTGTAAGCTATTTGATTTTGCATAAGGTTAGCTTTACGTAAAACAACATTTGCACCAACAGAGCAATTATCGCCAATAACAGTGCCGGTTAGAATTTTAGAGCCAGCCCCTAAAAGTACACCCTTGCCTAAAGTACATAGCTTGTCGCTTTGCTCGATAGTAACATTTTGCATCACCACTAAAAAATCATTATATATTGCATTTCCAAGTACTGTACCCACAGGATGTAATAAAAGGAATATATCAGGTAGCTGCACTTTATAGGTGATTAAAATCGAATGTAGCGCTTTGTTAAGATATAAAAGCTTATCGCAAAGCATGCTGTTTGCGTTTTGCTCCCAAAGTGTTCTTGATAATATATAAAGGAACTGACAATATTGGTCTTGATGTAAATGATTGAATTTCACTACATTATTTTCACAATATGAAGGATATGCAATATGTGAAAAACAGTATTCCGTTTTTTGAAGCGCTAAATCGAAAGCAGTATCAAGAATATCTGACTTAGATGAAGAATTATCGGGAAAAAACATTTCAAGCTGACGAAATAAATATTCTTTTAACTCTGCCTTAGTTATTGACATTATCATTATATATTCCTTTTTTAAAAAATATCGGTGCTTTTTTTAGTCATCAAATAACTTTTAGCACTTGCATATGCTTCCAATTCAAAAGTGTCTTTTTGTATAACCACACCTGCGCCAACCAAAGTTTTATTTGCCAAAATAACATAAGGCACCAAAGTAGCATTCAGCCCTATAAAGCAATTGTTATGTAGGTGGACAAACCCTCCGAAAGCGACACCTAAAGAAATATAGCAATAATTATCTATTACAATATTATGAGATAACATACTACATTCCATTATTACATTGCCATCGCCTATTTTACAGTGAATACCTATCTGAACGCCTTCTAAAATAATATTCCCTTCGCCCAATTGTACATCACTGCTAACAATAGCGGTGGGGTGAATGTAATTACAAAAAACATAACCTCTTGATTTTAAATCCAAAGATATGGCTTCTCTAAGACCATTCATTTCTTTAAAACCAATGCAAACCAATATCTCAACTTCATTAGGCGGATATGTATTTTCAAGCTCGTCGTTTGCTATTAATGGCATACCCATAAAGGTGTCTGATGTGCAATATTCTCTATTGGCACAAAAAGCAACAATATTAAAAGCAGGACATTCTTTATTTAATAAAAAAACCATTTCTGCCAATCCGCCTGTACTCCAGATTACAACGTTTTTCATATATTCCTCTATTAACAGCTTGTAAAATCTTATTTTGCTGTCATAATAATTTCATTAATTTTTTCACACACAAACTCAATATCCTCTGTAGTCAGGGAATGTGCTGTAGGAAATACAAGACCTCTTTTATGATATTTGTCGGAACAAGGCACGTCAAATCTTCGCTCATAATTTGGCATTAAGCTCATAGAGGGATATCCGGGCCTTGCTTGTATATTATATTCAAAAAGCTTTTTCAAAAGCAAATCTCGCTGAATAGTCACATCATCTTTAAGATATCCCACCACATATCCGTAGTTTGTGTCACAATGCTTTGGAGGGGTGAGCATCTTAATATATGGGCTGTTTTCCAAAAGCTTATAATACGTATTAAAAATCTTTTTTTGTTTTCAATCAGCTCATCAATTCTCTCCAATTGAGCTAAAATCAGCGCCGCAGTTACATTGGATATTCTGTAATTATATCCAATATCATCAGACCATAAAAAATCTATATCATCATTACGGCAAAATGTACCATAATGACGAGCGCGATTGTAAAGCTGCTCATCATTGGTTACGAACATTCCGCCCTCTCCGCCTACAGCTATCTTACTGCCTTGAAAGCTATATGCGCCAATATCGCCTATAGAGCCTGCAAATTTACCTTTGTATTTCGTGCCTACCGCTTGGCAAGCATCTTCAATTACAGCAAGGCTATGCCTTTTTGCTATTTTCATAATTTCGTCCATATCGCACGTAAATCCGGCAAATTGCACAAGCATAATTGCTTTTGTTTTTGGAGTAATTGCCTTTTCGATTAATTCGGAATTAATGCAAAGCGTATCCTCTTCAATATCTACAAATACACTTTTCGCGCCCGTGTACGACACCGCGTGTGCAGTGGCAATAAAGCTTTGGTCGGCAACAATTACTTCGTCTTCGGCTCCTAATTGCAGTGCAATAGTTGCTAAATGTAAAGCGTGTGTGCCTGAAAAAGTAGCTATAGCATATTTCACTCCAAAATATTCTTTGGCTCTTTGTTCAAGGCGCTTAATGTGCATATCATAAGTTTCATAAAATCCATTAATTACAGCATCTTTCACGTATTCCACTTCTTTATCTGTAATAAACGGTCCTGCAAGAGCTATTTTTTTATAGGGCATAATTATCCTCATTTACCTTTCATCGGAAATAAAATAATACACAAAAGAAATATGGTTCATATAGCTTCTGAGATGTATTTTGTATTTATTGGATAGCTTGCTTACAAACATCGGTATTTCCCATAAATCCCACGTTTTATGATAGCCTGCTATCGCCATAGAGGGATTTTGCGTGCTTATCGTTTTGGTAGCTCCGCGCAGCGAGGCTGCCTCCGATCCCTCAATATTCATTTTAATAAACGTACATTCTCTGCCGTCTAAGGCATCATCAATAGTTACTGTATCTATAATGCTTTTGCCAAGCTCCGATACAAAGCTGCCGGGGCCGTCAAGTGCATAAAGCGCTTTTTTGCCATTTATATCATATGTGCCTTTTTGCGATAATTCTATTTTATCGGCAAGCTCTTTTGGCAAAGTATTAATATATTCTTTTAATAATTTAAAATTGACGGCATCAGGCTCAAAGGCATAATATTTTTTAAATTGCGCATTATTTTGCAAAAACGCTTTTAGCGTAATACCGTTAAATGCTCCGCAATCCACAAAGCTTTCACCGACTATTTTATTGTAAATCGAATACTCGAAATACTGGTTTTCTTGCGTGAGCGTGGGTATTACAATACTGTCGTCAATCATTCTGAATTCTACTATTTTGCTGAAAATATCTCTCGATTCATCATCGTAAAGCATATTGTAGGTATCTGTGATTTTTTGCTTATTTGCAAGCATACAAGCAATATCTGAGCAAGACGGCAAATTATATTCATCATTTTGAAACAGAGCATAGCAGCGCCTGAAAAACGTGTAATCTATAACATTCGTAAATCCTGCCTCGTGTAAAGACTTATGCACACCCGTGTGTCCGCCTTGCCGTAATGCTTCATCAAAGCTTTTGCAATATCGAGTGCCGTCGGTATTGATAGTGACAATGACAAGTGCGGTGCTTGTAAAACGTGCAGCCGCATCTGCAATGGAAAGCACCTGTAAGCCCTCGCATACTGTACCCCATTTTTTAGGTGAGCCATCTATGAAATGCAAGGGAAATATATCGTTATCACGCAAATAATGAAGAAACGCTATGCCAGCACTGCCTGCACCATACAATAAAATATCGTATTTTTTCAAGTCCGTCTGCACTTGGTTTATCGAAATTTGATTATTTTTTTGTTCAAATCTCGAAAAAATATCTCCTATTTTATCTTGCATTACGAAGCTCCTTTAGCATATTATCAGCAAGTGCTTTTGGATTTAGCTCGTTTAGCGAAAGCAAATAATCTCGTGAGCCTGTAACAGGTGCAAAGCTGTCTTTTACCCCAAAAGACTTAAAGCGCACATCGTGATTAGGCTGTGCCATTATATGTGATGCTACAATGCTGCCAAGCCCACCCACAACGCTATGCTCCTCTACAGTGCATATCAGCTTGAAACGCTCGCTGCACTCGTCTATCACTTTAGTATCAAGCGGCTTTATTGTATGCATACTGTATAATTGCACCGATATGCCCATTTCGGCAAGAATATTGCACGCAGCTACAGTTTCTTTTACTATAGTACCTGTGGCAAATACGGCTATATCTGTGCCTTTACTAAGCGCAATTGCTTTGCCGATTTCAAAATCTTCAAGCCCGTGCGTATGCACTATCGGATCTACGCTTCTGCCTATTCTGATATACACCGGCGTATCTGTTTTAGCCGCCGCTATTATGGCAAGGCGCATTTCCACAGGATCACAAGGGCATATTATCTGCATATTGGGCATAGCGCTCATAATTGCAATATCCGTTAGTGAATGATGTGTCGGCCCTGCTTGACCGTATGCAAATCCGCCGCCCACACCCACAAGCACGACGGGGTTTTCTTGATAACACAAATCCAGCGCTATTTGCTCTGCACCTCTTAGCACCATAAAGCTTACTACATTATATGCAAACGGGCGCATACCCATTGCGGCAAGCCCAGCGGAAAATCCCAAAAAATCCTGCTCCGCAATACCCACGTTGATAAACCGTTCTTTAAATTCTGCCTCAAACTGCTCAAATACGCTAAACCCTGTATCACCGATAACAAGTGCTATTTTAGGATCTTGCCTTGCAAGCTCCGTCAAGGTATTTACAAATGTAGCTCTCATTCATTTTGCTCCTTTATTATTTGATTGAGCTGTTCCTCATTTGGCGATTTAAAATGCCATTCTAATTTATTTTCCATAAACGAGCCGCCCTTGCCCTTAATAGTATTGGCAATTATTGCAGTAGGGGGCGCATATGCGCTTTTACCAGCATTATTTAATGCTGTATATATTTCATCGTAATTGTGTCCGTCTATCTCTACTGCATTACACCCAAATGCCGCAAATTTGGCGGACATACTGCCCATATTCATAACCTGTACATCACTGCCATAGCTTTGCAGACGGTTTCTGTCTACAATAAACACTAAATTGCCAAGATTAAAGCGCGCTCCCAGCATTGCAGCTTCCCATACAGAGCCTTCGTTGCACTCGCCGTCACCCATAAGCACATACACTGTGCCTTTGTAGCCTTGCATACGCTTTGCATATGCCATACCCATACCCACAGACAGCCCGTGCCCAAGCGAGCCTGCCGATGCCTCTATGCCCGGTACCACATATCGCCGTGTATGCCCTGCATAGTTTTCGCCGTCTACAAGATGGCGCTCAAGATGTTCTTTTGGTATTATGCCTTTATTCGCCAATACTGCGTACATTGTAGCCGCAATATGTCCTTTGCTCAATATAAATATATCTCGGTTTGGATCATCTAAATTGTCTTTATTAATATTTAAAATTTGCGTGTAAAGTACAGCTAAAATATCCGCAGAGGAAAATCCTCCGCCGATATGAGAATCTCTTGTACGGCACAGCATTTTAGCGGCATCTATACGCACCGCTTTGGCAAATTCTTGTGGAGTCATTGTTTTAAATTCTCCTTTTATTATTCAAAATATTTATTTATGTAAAATTCACAAATGCTCAAAGCTTTTTCTCCTGAATAAATTCGTTTGTGAAAATCCACCGTCATAGCTACGGTTTGAGGTAAGCTGAATTTCATATGCCAATGTAAAAGTTCATTCGCTTTTTTGCTCGATAGCTTTAATACCGCCGCTTCTATTTTATGTGTGCTTGAGGTAATCTCATATTTTGCATTAGGAAAATATTGCATAAATAGCGCGACTAATTCTTTTACCGAGGCAAAACCGTCACTGCTCGGGCCAAAATTAAACGGAGAGCAAAAATCCGTATCGCTTTCCTCATACAGCTTTTTAGCGAGCATTAAATATCCGCAAAGCACATCTAATACATTTTGCCACGGACGGATAAAATCGGGATTGCGTAAAACGGCTGTTTCCTCGTGTAAAAACGTATTTATAATATAAGGTATCAGTCTGTCGGTGTTAAAGTCTCCGCCGCCAAGCACATTGCTTGCTCTTGCCGTGGCAAGATGAATACCTTTTTTAAAAAGCAGTGCTTTATAGTAGCCCTTTGCCACTAATTCAGCACAAGCCTTGCTCGCTGAATATATTTCGTCGCAGCCGAGTGGGCTTGCTTCGCTATACTCAATGGCGCTGTTGTTTTGGTAGCATTTATCACTTGTAACAATAACTACCGAGCGCACAGACGGCACATCGCTTACCGCTTCCAATACATTGGCAAGTCCCATTACATTTGTATTTAATGTAGGTAAATAATCGCACGCATTAGATGGCACATATGCCTGTGCGGCAAGATGTATCACTATTTGCGGTGCAATATCTTTCATCGTTTCTTTTAACAGTGCAAGGTTAGTAATATCGCAAATACGGCTATCCATATAAGTATCGTATGGCAATAATGTAAACAAGCTATTTTCTTGAGGCGCAAGCGCTATACCGCTGATATCTGCGCCGAGCGCATTTAGTAAAAGGCATAGCCAGCTTCCTTTAAAGCCGGTATGCCCCGTAACTAAAACGCGCTTGCCTTTATAAAATTCCGCTAAATTATCCTTTAATGCGATTGCCATTTATATTACTCCCATTTAGGCGAAAAGACATTCTCGCGTTGGTCGAAAGAGCTTTTATTGTTCCAATTAGCGTGTGAGGATTGATAACATCTTTTGCAGCTATTAGGCATTTCGTCGCTATTTATTTTAGCTCTTAGCTGTGCAATCTCTTGGCTGTGCCAAGCTTCATCAAAGCTGCCATATTTATCTATTGCAAACAGCTTTTCGGGAGACGACATACAAGATCTGACATATCCGTCTGAGCCCAAGAAAAAATCTCTCCATAATGTGTAGCAATCCTTATGGCATTTATCATTTGCAGGGTCATTTCCGCAGATATGCGGCAATTTCAAGAAAATGCCAAGCTCCTTTGCCACTTTTTCCGCTTCATCAAACACCGCTGCCACTTCGTCCATACTGTCATATAATATTTGTTCTGCCAATACATCATCAAACGCGGTAAGATATACTACCTTCACTTCTTGTATGCCTATTTCGGCGGCTAAACGCACCATTGCAGGTATTTCGTGCAAATTGCGTTTCATTGCCGTAAACACAAAATTAATGTACGGGTAGCTTAAATTTTTCGATTTTTTAATTTTCACTATTTCTTTAAGTGAGCTTACTATTTTATCGAAATCACAGCCGCGGCGAATAATCTCATTTATTTGTGCATTAGCGCCGTCTAAGCTCACAGCAAAAACCTCTACTTCGTTTTCAAAAATAGCAGGTGTTAATTTATCAAGTCTCATTCCATTGGTGCAAAAATATTTACGTACGCCAAGCTTATGCAGGGTTTCCAGCATTTTCACAAAATCGGGGTGTATAGTAGGCTCGCCCCAGCCCATTAATGTCACTTCTTCTATTTCGCTCATAATTGGAGCGAAAAAATCGAACCATTCATATTTGAAAAAAGTAGGCTTAAATTCGGCTGCATTTCTGCCGCACATAATACAGTTTAAATTACAGCTATTGGTAAGCTCAAACACTAATCTGCGCGGCTTTGAATTTGGCAAAGCAATGCCGCTCATCATTTCTTCCATATTTAAATCACTGTTTGCTTGCCTTTTAGGTGTAAGCTTTCCTGTGGAAATAAGAGTGGTGGTTTTTGCTCGTAACAGATTGTCGTTCATAATAAACCTAATCTTTCTTTTATTTTAGCTGCAAATAATCACATACGAGGATATATTAATTACTTCGCTCAAAAGTTCTTTTTTAGGGATTTGTATAGTTTTGCTTACTAAATCTAAAAATGGCTTGCCCTGTCCGTCCTCTTTACTTATCGGCATTATTGTCAAATTATTAAACTGATTGTATTGCAAAAATGTTTTCATTGTGTCTAAGCTCATAACGCCCATAGACGGCTGCATTGCTTTTTCTTTATCATATCGCTTGTTAATGTCATCACAAGACAGTAAACCAAAAATATTTTCAAATGAGAATATATTGCGCATATGTATCAGAAACTTGCCGGTGTCACTCAAATGCTCTTTAGCAATTTTTACATATTCCTGCATATATTTGCTGTCTTCAAAAAAACCTTCAAACATTATAAAATCGTATTTTTTGTTATCAACAACTAAATTACTGCTTGCAAGCAATTCTGCACTGTCGAATATCGGCTTCATTCCGTCAAGAAATCGCTCGTCAGTAGCAATCGCATCAAATACAAAATCATCGCACCCAAGCTCGCGTAATCTGTTTTTAAGTGCAAAGCTGCTCTCGCCGCCCTTAGGCTCAAACACCAGTATATTTGCACTTTTTTGTGTGTAGATTGAGATAAGCTGTGAGCATACTATGCAGTCCCAGCCCATACCGTCCCACGCATCAAACCCGTATTTATCAAAAAATTGCAGCCTGCTTTTATCCATTACATCAAATTGTCCGTCACCAATAGTGGCAGATCCGTAATGATGTATAAAAACATCCTTGCAAAGCATTTGCTTGTAACCGCTGTTCTTGATTTTCACTGATACATCGTCATCTGCAAACATATCATAACAAAAATATTGAGAACAATATACATCAAATTTTGCTATTTCCTCTTGCCTGAATAAGCCTGCAATAGGAAACAATCTTGCACGCTCTGCCCAAAGACGACGATTTAAAAAATTGTATTTGTCGGCAAATTTTTGCATTTGTACTAAATCGTTTTTAGCGTATGGCACAGGTATTGTTTGCAAATTTGACAAGCTGTTAGTCACAGGTGTAGACATCAAAATGGAAGCATCGCTTTCCATACATTCAAAAAGTATTTTGTCCCAGTCCTTAGTAAGGATAACATCGTTTGAAATATACGCTAAATACTTGCCGTCTATATATTCGCTTGCATAGCTTATCAGCGTATTACCTGCCGCAGACGAGCCTATATTTATCGGATAATGTATTTTTTTAGTATGCGGTAAGCTGCGTACCCAATCAGAGGTGATTTCATCGCTTCCATTATCACAGGTTATAAGCTCATAAGTACAATTTGTAGTATATTTTTTAATAGCATTAATGCAGTTTTCCGTAATTTCTTTGTTGCCATATAGCAGCACCACTACACTTATATCATACTTGTATTCACGTTCAATATCTTTTTTAGGAGTTTTCGCAAGTACTTTACAATACTCTTTTTCTGCTTCATTATATCTGCGCATACTTTCGGCATCTTTACATTCAATAGCAAAAAAGCAAAAAGTTCTGTGCCAAAATATAAATAGAGGTCTAAACTCACATCTAAGCCTCATAAAAAAATTATCCTTATTATTGTTTTGATAAGCCACAAGTAATTTTTGCGCCAATAGCGGCATATTATCAGATATTTCTTTAAGCTTATTCGGATAAATTATATTTGGCAGGCATTGCATAACGCTTTGCGTTAAAACATTTACCGCCATTACAAAATCTTGTAAAAAAGCTTCGATTTCTTTGCCGTTTTGAGCGAATATATAGTCCATCATCTCATTGCAGGTATCAAATAAATCTACTATTTTTTGCAAAACCTCCTGATTGTCCTCGTCTTTTACTTTATCCAATTTTTCCTCCCGATACTATACAATTATTTTAAAATATAGCCATTACCAAAGCTTCCATTTTGCTTTGCCCGAGTTCCACATTTCATCTAAAACACTTTTGTCGCGCTGTGTGTCCATACATTGCCAAAAACCATTGTGCCTGTAGGCGCATAGCTCGCCCTCTTTGCCAAGATGCTCTAGCGGCTCGCGTTCAAA
This sequence comes from Oscillospiraceae bacterium, assembly GCA_036641735.1. Classification (GTDB taxonomy): domain Bacteria; phylum Bacillota; class Clostridia; order Oscillospirales; family Ruminococcaceae; genus JAGPHI01. The sequence continues at coordinate 1,680 of JAVWEG010000045.1, read as the reverse complement.
TACGCAATCTTGGTTTTCACTAAGTAAATCAAAAACGGAAGGCTCCAGCACCATAAACCCACCGTTTATCCATCCGCCGTCCTCTTTGGCTTTTTCGGCAAATCCGCTCACGCTTCCGTGTTCGTCCATTGTCAACACACCAAAACGGCCACCGGGCTGTATAGCCGTCATTGTAGCTAATTTGCCTTTTCTTTTGTGATATGCCAAAAGCTTATTTATATTAATATCACTTACTCCATCACCATAAGTAAGCATAAACGGCTCGTTGCCGATATATTTCTGTATTTTTTTAATACGAGCGCCCGTCTGCGTATTCAGCCCTGTATCTACTAAAGTTACTTTCCACGGTTCAGCTACATTGCTATGTGTAGTTAACTCATTGTTTTTTGTAAAATCAAACGTAACATCAGACATATGCAAATAATAATCCGCAAAAAACTCTTTTATCATATGCCCTTTATACCCAAGACAGATAACAAAATCGTTAAATCCATAATGCGAATAAATTTTCATAATATGCCATAAAATCGGTTGCTCTCCTATCTCTATCATAGGCTTTGGACGCAAATGGCTCTCCTCGCTTATTCTTGTGCCAAGCCCACCTGCAAGAATAACTACTTTCATTGTCCCGTCACCTCAATCATTCTATTTTTTGCATTTTATTAATTATTGTAACACTTTATGCGCAGTAGTGTCAACGAATTTGTGCAAAACGACAAATATCTGTATAAAAATAATTATCCTGCCATTTTGGTGGGTTTGTATCAATGTATTGCCAAATTTTTCGCCCGTTTTTATGTTCGATTTTGTTTGCGCTTTTTGTGAAAATTGATTTTATCATACAAATGGCATCACCAATTGTAGGGCAAGGGCTCTGCTCTTGCCGCGCTAACAAAATTATGAGATATATATGATTTGGCACGATAACATATTTGTCATTTTTATCCTCAACATAACGGTTTGTGATATTTTGTATTTCGTCTTGGACTATTCGTTCGATGTGGGATAAGCGGCAAGAGCAAAGCCCTTGCACCTCGCAAAATATAAATAATCTTAATTATACAATAACAAAAAATCAGATTAAAGCAAATGCAAAAACGCATCTGTTTTAATCTGATTTTCGTGCGAGCTTCGTCAATAAAAGTTATCATCCGATTTCATTCGGAGGAATAAGTTATGAATGTTAAAGTATGGGATTTAGGTTGCAAAAAATGCAACGCACTGAAATGGCTACTGTTGAAGCACTCAAAAAACCGGGTATGGATTACACTTCACTGTAAGGTATCCTTGTGTATCAATGGTTTGTGGTAGCATCGGAGGAAGAAGATTACCGCACAAATCAGTGCGAATAAGATACCGATGGGATAAGCAATGCTTCTAGCCAACTTCAAACCCTCGTCCGCCATCAAGATGTAGGTGCTGCACACCGCTGACATAAACGTGGCAGGCAGAGCGGCCATAAGGCTGCTCGTCTTGCCACAGTTTTGGCACAGATAAACCGCCACCGCCCACAGGGCAATCATAGCGAGAGTTTGGTTACTCCAGGAAAAATAACGCCAGATAATATTAAAATCAAGTTGCGTGAGCACCGCACCAATCGCCAGCAGTGGTAAGGTTAATAGCAGTCGTTTTCCAATTTTATTTTGGTCGATGTGAAACCAGTCAGCCAAAGTGAGCCGA
>JAVWEG010000044.1:0-18343 GCA_036641735.1 Oscillospiraceae bacterium | reverse complement strand
CGGCTTGCCGCAAACAAAATTTGTGCCTCCCATGCCTTTACATCTATGTTTCTTTGGAAAGAAGCAATGCAGCTCAGCATTTGGTTAGAGCCTGACGGCTATCTTGTACAGCAAGGCAGCCGCGGAGAAAACCACTACTTTTTCCCCTGCGGCACCGATGATGCCAAAGCAAGAATGTTGTCTATGCTGCCGCCCGATGCCGTGCTGCACTACGCCGATGCGCAGGACTTGGCTTTTATGGAGCAGTGGCGATCGGGCAAGTACTCAGCACAGCCTGCGCGTGGCGACTGGGAATATCTATATGACCGACAGGCACAGCTAGAGCTGCCCGGCACACGCTATGGAAAGATACGGCGCAAGGTAAACCACGTACGTTCACTGCCCGGCTGGAAAGCACAGCCAATTGATGCGCAAAACTTACCATTAGTATACGAGCTTGAAAGTGAATGGCACAAGCTTAGCTATAATCGCATCGGCGCTGCCGACGGACAGGCAGTAGCCACTGCGCTTAAATATTTTCAGGAGCTTGCGCTATTTGGTATCCTTGCATTTACAGACAATGGCCCTACAGGATATTTTTTGGGTGCCTATTTAGACGAAAATACTTTTTGCGGTATTGCACCACGCGCATTAGATTCCACACATTTTGCCGGCCTTCGCTGGGAGCTGTACCATTCACTATCCCCTACGGTACACACCATAAATCTCGAGGAGGATATGGATTTGGACGGTCTGCGGCAAAACAAAACCGAGCTGCGGCCGATTGGATTTTATGAAATGTGGGATATTCAATTATCTGATACTCATTAATCTCTAAAGCACTCTGATTAGAGTTTGATGAATATAAATTAAAGGAGAATACAAAATGAAGCGTTCACTCAAAATCAGAACCGCCATCGGCATTGCAGGCATTGCACTTACCTTAACGGTCATTTCTGTTTGCGTTAGCTTTGGAGTATATGTGCGCACCTTGGACGACCATTATGCTACAGTGGCACAGCAGGTAGCAGACACTGCGGTACTTGGGATAGACGGAGACAAAATCGAGCAATATTACGAGGAGTTTTTAAAGCTTGAGCCAACCGATCCTCTTTACAACGAAAAGCTTGAGGCAATTAAAGATGACGATTATGACCGTATGCTCAATTATTTATACGGCGTACGCAAGGCAAATAATGCGCTGTATTTATATGTAGAGGTGTATGATTTTGACAAGATGCTCGACACCTACATTATGGATGCTGATAAAAAAGAAACAGCCTGTAACCTCGGCTATATTGATGTCATTTCCGACGATCTTGAGGTATACAAGGACTCGTTAGATGTGGGTATTCCACCATTCTTTACCAATACCGAGGAGTTTGGCTCGCTTGTAACCACAGGCCGCCCTATTTACAATTCCGACGGTAAAGTAGTGGCACTGGTACTGGTAGACATCTCGATGAAAAAGGTGTGGACTGACCGTAATGGCTTCCTGCTACTAATCAGCATCATTATGCTATTGGCGGCGGCGGCACTGGTCTATCTATTTGTATATATGAGCAACAAGATGATAGTTTTGCCCATAAACCGAATGGCGCACGCCGCAGCCTCTTACATCTCAGACAAGGACAGCCTTGAAGATGGTTTATCTGCCATTGAACAGCTAGATGTAAAGACAGGTGACGAAATAGAAAACCTGTGTGTCTCCGTTAAGAAAATGGAGCAAGATATTCGCACCTACATACAAAACCTAACCGCTGTTACCGCCGAAAAGGAGCGCATAGGCGCAGAGCTTGAGATTGCCACCCAAATACAGGCATCGATGCTGCCCTGTATCTTCCCTGCCTTCCCTGCACACAGCGAGTTTGACATCTATGCTACTATGGAGCCTGCCAAAGAGGTGGGCGGAGACTTTTACGACTTCTTCCTTATCGATGAAACCCACCTTGCGGTGGTTATGGCGGATGTATCGGGCAAGGGTGTACCTGCGGCGCTGTTTATGGTTATTGCAAAAACGCTTATCAAAAACCACGCGCAAACAGGGCTACCTGCCAACGAAGTATTTAACCGTGTGAACCGCCAATTATGTGAAAATAATGATGCAGACTTGTTTGTTACGGCTTGGATGGGTATACTAGAGATAGGTACTGGTAAATTCACTTACGTAAATGCAGGACACAATCCACCGCTATTGCGGCGCAAGGGTGGTAGCTACGAGTATCTGCACAGCCGTCCCGGATTTGTACTGGCTGGTATGGACACTGTGCGTTACCGTATAAATGAAATGGAGCTGCTACCGGGCGATCAGCTATATCTATACACCGACGGTGTAACCGAGGCTATCAATGTCGACGAGGAGCTGTGGGGCGAGGACAGGCTGCTTGAATGTATCAACAGCAATGCCGCTCTGCCGCCACATCTGCTACTGCCTGCCATTAAAGCTGGGCTAGACAGCTTTGTCGGTGATGCTCCGCAGTTTGACGACATTACTATGCTAAACCTAACCATTAGTGAGGAGGTACAAAGCCCAATGAAAAGTATAACCGTTGCCGCTAACGTATCCGAGCTTGACAGAGTGCTTGCCTTCATCGAGGGCGAGCTTGAGCAGCAGAGCTGCCCTATGGGCGCGCAGATGGAAATAGGCATTGCCGTTGAAGAAATATTCGTCAACATTGCCCACTATGCCTACAACCCTGTAGAGGGCAAGGCGACCATTCGCTGCGAGATAGCCGAAAACCCACTGGCTATCACCATTCAGTTCCTCGATAACGGAGTACCGTACAATCCGCTAGACAAGGCGGATCCCAACATCACATTGGATGCCGACGAGCGTGACATCGGCGGTCTTGGCATCTTTATGGTGAAGAAAAGTATGGACTGCGTAGACTACCGCTACGATCATGGCAAAAACATACTAACCATTAAAAAGAGCTTTTAATGCTCGCACCCAGAGATGCAAAAAAATACGAGGCTGCTTTAACCACTGTATTATAGGGAAACATTTTCAATTTAATAGCTTTATAGCAAAGAGCAGACAGCTTTCACCAAGCTGTCTGCTCTTTGCTATTATAGTAATGTGTGGTGAGTAAGTATCTCACCCTTTTAGAGTTCAAAAAACCGTTCTAACATATAGTTTTGCATTACAATTTGTTCCCACGCAACGTTCGTTTTATAAAAATAATTTCGCCTAAAATGCGGAACGGTCAAGACCGTTCCCTACGGCTTCACAATAGCATTTATACATATTATCTGTTTGTGAAACGCACTTGCCCCCACGCAAGCTGCTTGCAGTAGCGATTAGCTCCGTGCTTTATTAAGTACTGCAATGTATCGGTGTCTAGCACCTCGTCTCCCTCTACATATAGCCGAAATGCCCCAAGCTTAGTATGTGCGGTGCGTATAATAGCCACTAGCACTGCAAGCAAGCTGCGGCTGTCGCCGCCGTCTAGGTCTCCGCGCTCACGCAGCACAAGGCTATTGCCGTAGCCGCGCTCTGCCAGCAGCAGGTCTGTGATATTATCGCCCACACGGTATCCGTAAGACCAATCGCGGCTGTCGTCATCAAGAAAGTCGTCACCGTCCTCCAGTAGCTCTAGGCGCTGCTTTGTGGTAAGCGATGCCAATAGCACAACGTGAGCATCGGGCTGTGCATCATCTGTAAATGCCTGCCGCAGCATATGGCACTGCTCTAGCGCTGTGCTGTCTATGCCGTAGGCATAGCCATCATCTACAAAGCTTGTAAAGCCGACATTCTCGAGAAAAGGGTGCAGAGCTGCCAATTGCCCCTCGGTAAGCAAATAATTTGCCTTTAGCATAATGCAATTAGCTGTGTCGTCTCGCGCACCCACGTAGCAGCCCGAGGCTATCCGCAACAGCCTATCTACAAGCCCTGTGGCAATACCCTGCCGCCAATACCTCGGTAGCACAAACAAGCTGAGCAGCTCGATGTCACCGTTTGGCTGCAATATGGCGACAAGCGCGCCTACGGGTATATCCTCGCACCGTGCGCCAAGTGCGAGCAGTGTGCCGCTATCTGTCTCGCTGATATCGCCCTGCTGTTGCAGCCTTGCGTACACCTGCGGCAGCAGCAGCTCATTGTATGCGGCAAGCTCTTTCGCTGTTATAGCTATATAGTCTATCACCAAATCGCCTCCTACTTACTGCTCAATACTCTATCTATGATGCTCTCTATCTGCGAAACAAACATTGCTTGCTTTTGCAATAAACTTTCTTGAATTTCTCTGCTGACGTTTTTCGGAGGATGAGCCCTGTCGGGATCTGACAAACCCATTATGACTTTGTTAATATCCGGGGCGGTGACATTCATAAAAAATTGATTAAAGAAGCGTCCAAGCACTTCCTTTACAATCTGACTCTTACCAAGCGGTGGTTGGCTCTTATAGGCAATCGCCTCTATCATCTTGACAAACAAGCCATCTTGGTTGGCTGTTATTCCGTCGGTGGCGATTTTGAGTGCCTCCTCTGCCATTATGCACTGCCCTTTGATGGTGAGTGTTAGATGGCCATTTTTTATTTCCTTAGTAGCATCACCCTTCCTCTGCATCGCGCCGTAGGCATTGGGGAACATAGCTGACATAAAAATAATCGCGTCCATTTGCCCCGGGTCTTTTGCAATATTGCTCTCCTGCGATGGCTTTGCAAATGCATCGTTCACCAGCGCTTGACCAACGTTTTCATTTCGCGCCAGCTGGTTAAGCTTGTACATCTCGGTAGCGAAGTGATCCATAACCGCTGCCTTCTTTTTGTTTATGGTATTTATTTCAAGTGCAGTCTCGTTTTTGTCATCAGCAATAAGGCCTTCGCGCTTGGTACGATGATAGTCTAACCTATCCTGAACATCATCTATAGTATCGTCGCCAAACACTTTGGTAAACTCCCTGATATAAAGCGGATTTCTTTCCAAATTGCCATCATCAACATTCGTTATTTTAGCTTTGTATAGGATAGAATATGCGGTAGAATTTTCCTCGTTTATGCCCTTACCGAGTGCAAGAGATTCATTGTAACATTGGTAATATTCTTTTTCTATAGCCCCAAGCTCGCCGATAAGCCGATACCCCAGTAGCTGCAGCTCGCGGTCGGTTGTACCGTCAAGCTTGCTCATCCATTCCTGCACAGCAGCGGTTAGGTCGTTTTTCTGCCCATCAAATTTATTATGGTCACTTAAGTATGCTTGCCGCTCCGCCCAAATCTCATCCTTCTTACTCTTGGTTATGTTTAACGAATTGGTATGCATACTGTCTACGCTTAATGCTTTGGTTTCCAGCTCTTGGGCAAGCGCCACAATGGGCTTTACAAGCTTACTTGCGGCGCCGTTCACCTTGTGAGCTGTTTTTTCATTGTCGTATTTGTTCAGTAGCTCTATCTTTTCGGATACTCCATCGGCAGATGCAACGCTTTCAAAATCGGCAATAGCAACACTGCCTGCATTGCCACCTGCGGCATTTATGCCACGCAGCTGCTCGCCCACCATACCTGCCTCATACCCCACCAGCGAGGCAGGGCCGTCGTAATTAAGCGAGCTTTCAAACCTTTCCATATCTTTGTAGTCTATTTGCTTTTTGCCCTGTCGTGCCACGGAATAGTCGTTGTCGTCCATTTGGTTCAGCATATCTTCGCGCAAGCCTTCTAGGCGGCGCGCGCCACGCGCAGCAGCCATCGGCAGTGCTTGCTCTAGCTCGCCGTTCATATCCGTATACTGTTGCTGCAATCCGCCGTCCGAAACACCTACCTCGCCTAATATATTAACCGCAAAGGTTGTACAGTTGTGCGTTATCAAATTGTAGCCCTTGTCTGCTTCCTTAGGCGCTGCGCTTAGGATTGCATCTACCTGCTGCTCGCTAATAGAGTAGCTTTTACCCACGCTGCTGCGTGCATTGGCTTGGTTTTGCAATTCGCCCGGAATGGTAGCCGCAAGCCCCAGCATAACATCGTGATCCACCTCAACGCGTGGGGCAAACCCAAATGCAAGGCGAAACCGACGAACGTGGCCTGTACCGTAGTCTTGCTTGCTGTAACGCAGCACCACAAAGCTATTTGCCGTAGTGTTAGTACCCTCAAGGTTACTAAACATATCGCCCGGCTGAGTATGCACCTCCACCGTTGGATCTTGGTATCCGGTGCCTTGCGCTTGCTCCCATACAATAGGCGCTTTAGTGGGATCATTCTTTAAGCCTTGCTCCTGCTCCACGGGCGCTCCTACCTTTAATAAAGGATCCTTAGCGCCCTCCTCTTTCCCCTCGGGACGATTAATTTGTGTGGCAATTTCCTCCGCCTTGCGCCTTGCCTCTTCTAGCGTAGCACTAGAGCGTTCCTTGTGCTTCCACTTGGCAACGTGCCGCGTTACCATACAAAAGCTGATGGCCTTCATTACCTTTTGGAATGCACGATATAAAAATCCACGCTTAGGCGCTACATTTTGGCTTGCAGGCTCGTTTATAATCGGCAAGCTTTGCTGCTGATCTATCGCCTGTACTTCAAATGAAGCTTGGTCGGGATCTTGCTTAATGCCCATCACCTCGCCTATTTGCATCGCAAGTGGGTTTGCATCCTCTTCCTGCTCTACCTGCTGCCCATTATTTTCCTTCATATGGTCATTGAGCAGTGTGTTGCCCGTCTGCACGGTTTGCTTGGTCTCTTCCTTAGTTAGCTGCACAGTCATCAATAGCTCATTTGCCACCTGCTTGTCTGTGTCGGATAGGCTCTGATCCATTAACAAGCCGTTCAGCTCATTACTGGAGCTTTCCAGCTGATTGCTTACCTCTGCGCCCTCCACATCTTTTTTATTGTCTTTTTCCTTGCTTTCTTCCAAATATCCACCCATCGTTCTCACTACCTTTCTTTACCACATAATTTGTTAATATTACTATTATGGTAGGTATTTTGCATACAGCCCCAGCTCTGATGCCTGTAACAACCTACCCAGCTTTTCATATTCGTACTTTAATGCCACTACAAGGTGCCTGTCCTCAAGCGGTACGCCCTCGGCAAGCGCCATATATGCCGCGCTATACAATATTGCCTTAATATTACTGCCGCTAAGCTCAAACTTTTCGGCAAAGAATGGATAATTAATAGTGGGCGATAGCTGTACCTTAGGCGGCAGTACCTCGCGCCACAACGTCTCGCGCACGGCTTGGTCGGGCCGCTCAAAGCCCACTGAATATGTGATGCGACGTATCATTGCTTCGTCAAAGTTGCCAAAGAAATTGGTTGCCAATATGCAAATGCCGTTGTACTCTTCCATTTTTTGCAATAGAAATGCCGTCTCGGAATTAGCGTGCTTATCATTAGATGTGCTTACCTCGGTGCGCTTGGCGAAAATAGCATCTGCCTCGTCAAAAAAGAGCAATACATTGCTCGATTTAGCACGGTCAAATAAATCCGATAGATTTTTCTCGGTTTCGCCAATGTATTTGGAGGATATCTGGCTGATATCCACACGGTACAGCTCGGCGCCCACCTCGTTTGCAATCACCTGTGCCGCCATAGTTTTGCCTGTACCCGACGGCCCGTACAGCAAGATGCTAAGGCTGTTGCCGTAGGCATTGTGGCTGCTGATATTCCACTGCTCCTGCGCCTTGTTGCGTAGCATATAGCGTTTGCAAGCTACTTGCAACAGCTTTTTCTTGCGGTCGTCAATTTTAAGATTATCCCAGGTATAAATAGCAGGCACACGGCTGGCAAGGTTGCCAAAGTCGGTACGGTTTTCTTCTGCAATGGCGCGTAAAATATCCTCGCGCCTAATCGTGCCACTGTCACTATGTAGTAATGCGCTTGCGTAAGCTGCGTGTACAATGCGCCTGATTTGGTCTGCGGATAGAGTATGCTGCATAGCAAGCTTGTCCGTCTCCACCTCGGGCGAAAGCCGATAAGCGGCTGTCTCGGTGCGCCATAGCTCCTCTCGCATACTCACATCGGGCAGAGGTAGCTGAATATCGGTAGAGCAGCTGCCACGCAGTAGCTTGCGGCAATTATCATTACTGCCCGACAGCACCACCACTGCCGACAGCTTTTCCAGTGGCTTAATAACCCTCTCGCGCAATGTAATACATTGCTGTGCTTCCTCGGTATCTGTATGAGTAAGATATGGTAGCATCCCCAGTACACTTACGCAAAAGCATAGCTCGCTCATCACTCGCCGCTGTTCATCCTCGCTCAGGCTACACAGCGCGCGTAGATCAAGACAAACAAACTCGCGCTTACACGCGGCGGCGCAATATGATAGTAGCTGCCGCTTTGCGGCTTGCTCATTGCCCACAAGATAGAGAAAAAAGCTCTCTTTCTTTTCCAGTAGCGTACCATAGGCGGCGGCAAAGCTTTGATAAAAGCTTTGGCTAAGGTGCTGCTCTCCTGTAGTGCAAAGCTGCAATCGCTCCAGCCCACGCGGCAAAATATTATTACCCACAATGTAGCTGTAAGCGGCATCGCACAGCACTAGCGGCTGCAATAAATTAGGCTCTGCGCTGTCCTGCTTTGCCGAGCGGCGCATCAGCCTTGAAAAGTCTCTGTCATCTTGTACTAGGCGGCAGCACAAGCTGTCGTCGGTATCGTCAATCAGTGAATAGAGCGCACAAGCAAGCCCTACTGTGGGCTGCTTGCGCGCAATATCGTCTTGTAAATAGCCATAAATGCGTTGGTATTTTAAATCCTGCTGCGGCGCAATGGCAAGCAGCAGCGCAAGCGTTTCCGCTTTGTCCATTGCAAGCTCTTTTTGTAAGCTGCGCAATGGCAATAGGGCGGACGTATTATTCGTCCGCCCTGCGATGTGCGCAAGCGCCATTTCCACCTGTAAAGTGAACATAGCGCTGCGGCTATATATTTTTCGCATCACGGGTGGTTCTTCTAAATATTTGCGTATCTCTTGATGAGTAACAGCCAGCCCTTTCATCATCAGTTTGTCAGGCTCTGCACTCTCCTTGAGCTTGTTGTCAAGGCAAAAATCCAGCAACATATCCAAGAGCAGTAGCCATTCACTTAAATGCTCTTGCGCTGATGCGTATGGCTCGGTGTTTGGTTCAAAGTAATCCTCATATAGAATCATTTTATTGCTACCCCCATTTTTATATTGTGGGCTTTGCCTTTTTTGCTATATTACGCTTCCAATGCCTTTGCAGTATCGCCGAGGAAGCCAATATATTTAAATAATGCTACAAGTTGCACCACAGATACAACAATAGTAACGAAATCTACAACGTAACTAAACGCAGGGATAAGTGCCAATAGCGTGGTAACTACTACTATAGCGGTGCAGATAACGTAAATCTTGCGCACAGCCACGCCCTTAGCGGTAACTGTAGTATCACCTGCGGCAGTAAGTATTGCTGCGGTAGCACCAATTACAAAGTATACCTTTAATAGCTCGAAAATCGGAGGAGCAACTTCCCATATTTTGGTTAAAGTTTGGAACACAGGAGATGATTCCCCTACTCCCGGCAAAGTAAGCAATGAAACAATAAGTGATGCCACCACTGATACAATTACCCAAATAAGCGCCGTCTTGTATCCTGCGTTAATAGGCGACAGCTTAAACAGTGCCACAATCTCCATAAGCCCTGCCACTAGCAAGCATACTACGCTTGCCACTGTTACGAGCGCGCTGATAACGCCCACTGCCAACATTCCGCCCGAAGCAGTGCCGTTTTCCATTGCCATTGCAAGGCCTACACCTGCAATAATTACCACTGTAATACCGCTAATAATCGAAAGGACAGTAGCGACAACCGCTATTATGTTAGCTTTGTGCAAAAGGCGCACACCACCGAGTGGGGACATTGTTTTGTTTTCTGAATTTTCCATTTTGATTACTCCTCTTTTTTATTTATTTTTTTGCATTATATAATGAAGCTGTTAGCACGGCTTTAGCCCTTGTCCTCCTTTTCCAGCCCTGCAATTTTGACAGCCTCGGTTTGCCTTTCTATAGTTAAGTCGGTGGCGCGCTCAAAACTTGAGCAATGCCATCATCTTAGCATTTGAACTATTTGTCTCATCATCCTTATCCCCTTCACTTCGTGTTACCACATTACTGCAAAAATTACAAAAATGTTATTGCTGTATTCATTATATCGCATATTTCTCCCATTGTTTTTAAAGATTTGCTAAAATTATCTAAAGTTCGCCAGTTGTTGTGTTGACACCTGTGAGGGTGGGGGTATAATAAAAGTATATTGATATTACCGTGACAACGCAAAATTGTATGAAAGGAGGTTGTCGCTATATCTGTTTATACAATTAACGACGGAAACAAAGAGATATTTTGTCGTCTTGTTCCGGACTATCTACTGTGCAATTTAGAGCAAAACGACCACTTTGCTCTTGGCGCTGTCGGTGGTGAGCCTGGGGCTGAATACGTTGCAGGTGTGTTGGTTTTTGATGTGATTGCAGGGAGCAATGGCATCGACAATTATACTGTCGCCGAGCTAAGGTGGCTGTATGTAGCGCAGGAGCATAGGCACGAGGGGCACGGAGATGCTCTTATGACAGAGTTTTTCGCCATTGTGTATAAGGCAAATTTGCTGCACGTAATGTGTGACTTACCCTTTTCCGAGGAATATAACCTGCTCTGCGCTTTCCTTGAAGCTTGGGACTTTGAGTTTCACCTTGAAAACCTCTACGATCTGGATATATCGATAGGTGATGTGCAAAGCACAAAGCTTATGGGCAAAACCTCGCCTAAAGGTATCCTCCCCTTGCGTGCAGTGTCTGCTGCTGATTTTCGTCATTTTATATTGCAAGTAAAGGAGCGACCATACGTGCTTGAAAACCTCTCCACCCTCAAAGAAGATTATGACTGCGACATAAGCTGCGTGTATCTCGAAAACGGAATGACAATAGGCGGATTGCTAGTGGGGCGCGACAGTCTTGGCAACCTTGCAGTATTGCTGTTGCGCTTACTGAAAACCGCCCCTGCCATCTTACTGGATATGACTGTATATAGCGCCAATGCCGCAGTAAAGAAATATCCCCCCGATACTACAGTTCACGTCAGCTGCCACATCGGATTTGCCGCTGACCTAATTGCAAAGCTATTCCCCGATCGACAGCCTAGCCTTATCAGACGAGGCTATTTTGGCATAGACAGCATTACAAGTAAGGAGGAGTAATGTCATTATGGGTAATTTAACCGATCCCATCGTCATACCACCAATCGAAACAGCGCTAAACCCCGTGCAGGAAAATGCACCGAACACAATGCTAAACCCTATGCAAGATCCCATACAGGAAAATGCGCCCGGCAATACACTGAACAATATCCTAGATACACATCAAAACAGAATGCAGATGGAACAAAAACTCCCCGGATTGGTTCCCGTATATGATGAGCAAACACCATACTACATACAGCAAAAATATTCAAAAGAAAGTCTTATGCAGGATAACCGCAACGATCATATGAAGGCAGCTAAGCTTAAATCCTTTCGTCAAACGGTTAAGGAAATTATGCCAAATGCGTACGATTCCATTGATTACATTCGCAGCCAGCCCATTGAGGATATGCGCAAAACCAAGCTGCACCACGGCAGAGCGCAAAGCTACAAGAGTCCGGACGGCCCCGACGTACTCAAGATTGACATCGCGGGCAGTGGCTACAATGAGTTTAGAGCGGATCACAAGGACTTTTTTGGTCTCGGCGCCATTGGCATTGACGGTGAAAGATATGATGTGAACGAAAAGATTGAAGACAAGCTGAAGAAAGAAACGAACGTAAGGTGGTATCACAAGAAGCTATCGGGCTTTCTCAAGTTTATCAGGACACCCGAGCAGGTGACGGAAGACAATGAGCGTATTCGTAATCGAAACCAAGCTATCATTAAGCAGTTTAGCGACAGGAAAGCGGCGTATATGAAGCGTTATGGCGAGTCGGTTACAATGAACAATAAAAAATATGATAAAGTGAAAAAAGTAAAGGGCAATACAGGTACTCGATACACTATGGCAGGCCCGGGAGCGCTGAATGTCGGTGATTACAGCATTGAAAACCTACGTGAACACGTCCTCTTTGTTTCCAGCGAGTACCTTACCGGTGTTTTTTCAAAGTGGACGAGCGAGGCGGACTGCAAAGATGTGCATATAATCCTTAAAGGGCACAGCCGCGGCGCAGTTGGCGCTGTGGAGGGTGCAATGCGCATCAAGGCATGGGTACACGATAAATATCCCACTTACGAGAAATATGTTAAGTTTGACCTAACACAGTATGACCCCGTACCGGGCTTTTTGTCTAATAGAGGGTTGAAGGCTAAGGTTAATCTGGCAGGAAACGATGAAATAACCGAGGACGGTAAAAAGATGCGCGAGCTTGGAGGCAGTGTAGAAAGCACCGTTATTTATTCGCTCCATGCGAACGAAAGCTTCCCATACCGAAACTTTTTCGACCCACAGGCGGTTATGGGTGCCGGCCGCATTATCATCACACCCTTTAACCACAGCGCAGGCTTGGACACGGTCGACTTTAGCAAAACCGGTAAAAACGGTGAGCGCACGGATAACGCCCTCCGCAAGGGCTATACAGATGCACAAACAGGTGATGTGTTCACGGGCAGCTCCATCAACGCTATGGCTGAGGGAGTGTATGTAATGGACGAACAAAACGCCCTTGTGCGCTTTGAAAACATTGAACAGGTTAGCAGCTTTATCACCACGGCAACCAAAGATGCAAATAAGCAAAAAGCCCGTTACAAAACTATCTTGCGTATGGCGGAGAATTGGTTTAATGCCAACAAGGAAAACCTAAACCGTCAGGCACAGGCAAAGCAGCAAAAGGACGGCTGGATGACGGTATCGCTAAAAGAAACCGAGCTGAATATGCAGCTGGATTACGATAAAAACGAGGTTAAGGACTCTAAAAGCCTTGAAAAAGCCGCCGATGTTCGCTTCCAAAATAGTATAAACAGCCGTAAAGGCACCTGTGAATCGAAAACTGCGCACAAAAAGAGATTGGCAGCAGGCAAAAAGCTAAAAAACAGAGCAGGGCTAACAGAGCATAGCGTAGCTCTGTCGGACGGCTTGCAAGGCTATGCCCAAAGCAAGGATGAACGGCTGGCAAATAGGCAGGCAGAGGGCGAAAAATACTATGATAACTGGGCAAACAACACTATGGAGGGAAAACGCGCAGTCTATATGAAAGCAATTTATACAGGTGGCTTATTCAAAGGCCGCAAAGATGAAATTACAGCGGAGGAGCAGCGGCAAGCGCAAGCACCGGAAATGAAGGTGCTGTGCTTTCTCCCAAACGATGAAGCCCGTACCCAGCTCCTTTCCGATTCGCCGGACGCGCGTAATATAGCGTATGAAAAGCTAGTAAACCGTGCAATGGATTTCGATTTACAGCCAAATGCCTTATGTACCCTAGCGGCGATGCAAAACGCCGTTAAGGTGCAGGAGCATAGCGAGATAGTGGATGCCGTGCGTGAATATATCAATGCCGACAAGTTTGCCGGAAAGCAAATTCTCCCGTATATGATGGAGCAGTTTAATAAGTTTGAGCAGGTTTTTAACGCTTTGCGCAGCGGCACCGAGGCCACTGTAAAGCTGCAAGGGATTAACCTTGATGGCAGCAATGTCTATGATTTTGATAAGAATATGACCGCAAGCGAAAAGAAAACGCTGGAGGCGACACGCAAGGCAAGCCAAAAGGATAAAAGCCGCGCTATGTCCGGCTATGAGAAATCTCTGGCAACGTATAATAAAGAATTTACCGGCAAACGCCTTAAAGCAAAGCAGGAAGAAGAAGCAGCATATATGACGGATGGTAAGCTGAAATATAAGGACTACCAAAGGATGTGCGCTATGAACGCGGCGACGATGAAAGGTGAGGTGGGTATGTACACAAGCGCATACCTTAAAACCGAATGGTCTAAGACGGACTATGGAAAAAAGGTGGGAAATGAACGCATAGCCGTTGATAAAAAGATTGATCAGGGTATCGCCCTAACTGATAAGGAAAAAGAGACTATAGGAGATCTTAGAGAGCCGCTCTCGTCGCTGCTGACATTTATTGAACGCAGCGATGAAAATAATTTGTTTGGGAATGATGCAAAGCTGCGTGCTGTAGAGGAGGAAAAGGCGCTCGACAAGATGCTGGCGTTGCCAATTACTATCAATAAAGACATAAACTACTATTTTAATGAATCAAGCCCTGAAGAAACGGCTGCGATAATTGATTTTAAGGGCAGTGGCGATGCTATGTACCGTGCTTTGCGAGATGACAAAATTGCCGTACAAAACATTCCGGCAGAAAAGCGCGATAAATTTTCTGCACTATATGGTGCCGTTAGTGAGCTAGCTACAATTTTGTCTGCTGAGGCACCCTTGCATGGGTATACTATGATGCTAGGTAAGCAATGCGAGTGTACCGAAGCCAAAAAGCAAGAGCTGGCGGATGAAAAAGCACTGCATATGGAGCCATACCAAAATGCGGCGGATGTGTACATCGAGCAATATAACGATAGCGATGAGCTATCGCAGCAAAAGATTGCTTTGGCAAAGTCTATGCTGGAAACTGACCTCGGCATAACCAAACACACCTTGGATATGTCGGATACGTTAAAGCGGCAGCAACCCAAAGCAAAGCTCGGTGCCAAGCGCACGCAAGCGAAAAAAGAGGACTTTCTGCCCGACTACAGCACAGCCAGGACGAATACAACTAAAATGGTAAATCTGCTGGATAGCGTAATGGAATTTAAGCTCGATATAAAAAGCGCTTCCGCAGCCCCCAATATGAAGAATATCCCCGAGATTATTGCCCACAGCAAAAAGGTAGAGGAAGCAAAGCAGCATATTAAGGAGGCACAAGAGCTGAAAGTAGCTATCCCCGAAGGCTCTATGGCACAGTGGCTGTCGTACTCCGCTGCCTTTGAGGCGCTACATTCGGCTGCCGAGGCAATGATAGGTATGCAGGGGCTTACTGTAGAGGGCGAATCTCGCTATGCCCAAAGCCCCGAAATAACCGCCGAGGATGTGAAAGCCGAAAGATATCAGCTTAGTAACGAGCGCGAGCTTGCAGGTGAAAAAGCAAAGCAGCTTATTACCGACTATAACAAGCAGCATATCGAGGCAACCTATGAAGGAAGCCTTGAGATTGCAAAAGCGGCAAAGCTGCTTGGCACCACTATCGGCGTAACCGCGGAAACCTATGGCTTGGCAAAGACTCTGCGCGCTAATGTAGCACTCTCTAAGAGCAACGCAGAGGAAGGCAAAAAGCTGCGCGAAAGCGATGCGCTAAAGCCAATGATGGCAAAGCAAGATGCATTAGCTGCCAAAAAAGAAGCCTTTGAAAACGAATATCAAGTGCTACATAAGCTTCATTATGCTGCAATCGAAAGCGGCGACGTAAAAATGAGGCAGCAATATTATGATGAAAAAGAGAAGCACGGCAAGCATTATAAATATACCGAGGCAGAGCAGCAGACTTTGCCGCGGGAGCTAAATAAATATTCGGACGAGCTGCTGCACCTTGTGCAAGGCGACGACAAGGTAAAGCTGTTTAGCGAAAGCCCAGAGGAGCGTGCCTCGGTATATGTAAAGCTAGCCGACATTTTTTTCAGTAAAGAAGTACCCGAAAATCTGTATACAGACCCCGCCCTTGTACAAAAGCTGCCCGAGATGGCGCAGTTTTGTAAGGAATACAGCGCGCTTGATGAGCTATATCGTAGGGATGCTGCCGCCAAAAAATTTATACCGTCCGGTTTATCAATGAGACTAGGGGAATTAAGTAGCGCTATTCTCCCGACAGCCGATTACCAAAAGGCATTGATGCAGGAGTATGGAATTGATGAAAAGGGAGAAAGCTTCCATACAGGAGCCGATGCCGAGAAGGAAAGCTACTTTATGTTTGAAAATGCAAGACAAATTGCCCTAACTGAAGATAAAAACTATCGGCTTGATGAAAATAGGAAAAAATGCCCAAGCGAATACAAGGAACAGCAAGCCGAGGCTAAGGCAAAATGGCACGAGCAAGGCGGCGGCGATAACGAATTTACCGAAAGATTTGAAGCAGAGCAGAAAAAAAGAGCCAAAGCCGCCCAAAACGCAAAATAAAGCAAAAATCACTAAAGCTGATGCACAGCCGAGCTAAGCTTTAAAATAACTGAAGAGAGAGGGCTTTTTCATGGGTTTTGATGTACCGTTACAACAAGATTTGCTTAAAAATACCATCAATATGCAGCCGGAGGAGGAGCTGCAACAAGAGCAGACAAACGACCTTTTAAATCAAAGTATGTCAATGCCGGGGCAGCAGGAAAATATAAACCGTCAAGCAGATGCAACGCAGCAAAAGGACGGCTTGATGACGGTATCGCTAAAAGAGACCGAGCTGAATATGCAGCAGCGCGAGAGCAATGAGCAAAATGAGCAGCCACTGGTTAAGGCGCAGGATGCCAAATTTGACCGTGGGATTGACAGTAACCCCGGCAGCTGTAAAAAGCGGCAAAACAAACGACAGAAAATTAAGGCATCAAAAAAGTTTGATACCAAGCTTGGAGTTACCGCGCACAGCTACAAGCTGTCTAATGATCTGGATAAGCTCAGTCAAGACGACACTAAGTATAACTCGTCGTGGGGGCACACCATTATGAAGAAATTGACAACCGGCAAGGGCGGCAAAGAGTATTTGGAGATATACCGCGAACAGATGGATTCTTTGAGGAGGTCTGACGAGGTTCCCGAGGAGCTGGACAAAGTGTGTCCCCCTGCTGTTTTAGGCTGTGCTAGGGCTTATAAGTGGATGAGTGGTCGCAACAAGCTGGATATGTTTAGCCATAGCCCCGAAAAGCGTTCCGAAGCCCTCGGTAAGCTGCTGGATCAAGCGACAAACGAAAAGCTAGACAAAAACCCAATGTCCACGCTATCCGTTTCCAAAAATGCCGTAAAACTAAAATCGTTTGAGCTTGTGATACAAGATATAGATATACTGCTCGAAAAAGATCCTCATTCTGTAGATCTACTGCCATCCGAAAAGCTTATTCAGTACAGGACATTTCGCGCCGCACTAACTCCACTGTTCGAAGGGATAGAAGCTACTATCAATATGCAAGGAATTTCGATGAGTGGTGGCGCGTTGTATTCCGACGAGGTGGGCAGCAAGCAGTCTGTAAAAGAAAGCAACGCAAAATATGCCGAAATACGGCGCAAGGCAGATAGCGAATACCGAGAAAGAGCAGACGAATACGAAAGCTTTCGCGAAAACAAAGCCATGATTATGGCGGCAAGAGATTCGACGAAAGACCCCGAAAACCCTGTCTTAGATGCTGTTACTTACCTTACCTACACGCTGTCAACTGACCGTAAGGATGCCGTAAAAGCTCTAAACCGCAAGGAATTAAAGGCTGAAATATGGTATGATAAGCTGGTGAAGCATGATGTGGATATGAATGCGACACATCTTTTTCGCGGCAAAGCGCTGTTAAAGAAGGGCGAGCTAACCGACGACGAAAAGGCAGTGCTTCCCCTTCAGGCAATGAACGAGTCTATTCATCTTTCCGCGCTCCTAACAAGCGAAGAAGACAAAAAAAATCTCTTCTCCAATAGCCCTGTCATACGTGCCGGGGCGCAGGAGCTGCTTATCGACAAGCTACTGGCAGAGACGGAGCTGTCCGCCGATGCCATCACCCAAGAAAACGGCGAAAAGAACGCAGTATCCATTTTTAATCAGTTTGAATCCGGTATTACAGACCTTGCTACTGTACTGGAAACCGACGATGCTACCAAAAAGCTGCTGCCACCTGTCAAGCGAGAGAAGTTTATGACGTTTGCGTATCTTTATGGTGTGCTTACTGAGGGTGCGCGTGCCGTGATGAACCAACACGTACTCAACGACACAGGTGCTTTACGTCCCGAAAAAACCCTTGCCGCGACCAGAGCGTTCAAAAAAGATGCTAAGGCAAAGCAGAAGGATGCAAGCCTACGCTATCAAGATGGGCTTGCCAAATACAACAAAAAGTATATGCAGGATAACAACAATGCGTAACGACTATTATCAATAAGTATAGAGGCTACCATACTCCCCCAAGCGATACGCTTACACACTAATACAGCTATTTGTTTAAAGTGAAAGAGAGGTTCTTTTTATGGGTTTTGATGTACCGTTACAACAAGATTTGCTTAAAAACACCATCAATACACAGCCGGAGGAGCTACAGCAGCAACAGACAAACGACCTTTTAAATCAAAATATGTCAATGCCCGGGCAGCAGGAAAATATAAATGGCTTTAACCAATTTAATAATGGCTTGATGATGCCGCCGCAGGAGGAAAACCTAAACCGTCAAGCACAGGCAAAGCAGCAAAAGGACGGCTGGATGACGGTATCGCTAAAAGAAACCGAGCTGAATATGCAGCAGGATTA
>JAVWEG010000043.1:0-18762 GCA_036641735.1 Oscillospiraceae bacterium | reverse complement strand
TCCTTTTACACAAGCTTTTGTCAAGTGGCATATAGCAAAAACGAGGCTTTGATAATGACAATCAAAAGTAAAATTGCTGTAGTGCTACGAAAGCTAGTTTTAGCACAGCGCTCATTTTAGTTTTGCAAGGGCATTTTTTTCGTGAGGCAAACACAAAAACAGCGTAGATTTGTATTATCTTTTTTTAATTTTTACTTTATTGATATTTATTTAACAAATGCGCTGCTTTGCGGCTTGATATATTTTATAAGGCATAGTATAATGAGTTTTTAAATATATAATTTGTGCATTGCAACAGATAGAAACGAGGACTTTAATATTTGGAAAATACATATATTGCACCTGCAATTGCTTTATTTATATTTGTTGCAGCTTACTGGTATTGGGTTTTTGAGCTGATTGATCATTTGCTTAAAGCTACAAAATTAAAAAAGATATTAAGAATACCGGTAGGGATAATGAATGCTGCTGTGATATTTTTATTATCGGCAATAATAGGCGGCACAACAATACCGTATATTCTGATAAGTATACTGCTGTTTTTTGAATTTAAAATCTTTTATGATGATACAAATTTACGCAATCTATTTTGCACCACAGCTTGTGTAATTCACGTTTTGGTAATAAGAGGAATTACCACCGGAATTTTTTCTGCTGTAAGCGGTATTTCTATTTATGAGCTTTCACATAATCCCACGCTTTACGCGTATTCGGTGCTTGCCACATTTGTGTTTTTAAATATTGCGCTGGGGCTGGTGCTGAAGCTTTTGCCGCTGGATAAAGTAAGAATTGTGAATGAACACCGCGACCAACAAATTTTCTTAGTGGTATGGATGATACCGAATATTTTTTATTTACTATTTAATTCCGCATTATCAGAGAACCCTGTAACGCATTTAGGGTTAGTGGCAAACCAAATAATCGTACCTTGTATGATAATGTTAGGCACTTATATTATGCTGATTTTCGCGATGCGGACAGGTGTGATGCTGGGATATAAAGAAAAAAATAAAGCGCTTGAGATAACTGTATCAAATGAGAAAAAATATCGCAGCTCAATAACAAAAGATGCGATAGTAACTTATGAATTTAATCTAAATAAAGATTTAATTATTAATGACTTTAAAGATGAGACTGAAAATGAAGTGCATCGTTATAGCGATACATTTAGCGATATGGCGCATAATTTTGTTTACAAGGACGATATTGCGGATTTTGCAATGTTCGCATCACCTTCTAATATTATAAAAGAATTTGAGAAGGGAAAGAGCGAAATAACGATAGAATTTCGTAAATCAGAAGATGACAATACTTTTATTTGGTGCCGCGCTGTAACTAATTTACTTAAGGATAATAAGAGCGGAGATATAGTGGGATTTACCTGTGTGAAGAATATTGACACTGAAAAACGAAGCCGAATGGAGCTGCAATATAAGGCGGAGCGAGATTTGCTCACAGGGCTTTATAACAAAGGAATAACCGAAAAGCTTATTAGAGAGCATCTTGTTTTCAATCATACGCTTTCTAATTCGGCGCTGTTTATGATTGATATTGATGATTTTAAAGATATAAATGATAATTTAGGACACGCTTACGGAGATAAAGTGCTGCGCTTATTTGGTGAAAAATTATTGAGCATTTTTGGCAGTGAAAATATAGTGGGACGTATCGGCGGAGATGAGTATGTGGCATTTATGAAATACAATGCTACTGAAAATGCAGTGCGTGAAAAAGCACAGCAGATTTGCACAGCGCTGCGTGGCGAATATAAAGATTTGCACGAAGATGTACATACACTATCAAGCAGTGTGGGTATTTCGATTTCTCCTAAAGACGGCATTACATTTGATAAGCTTTATCGCAATGC
Organism: Oscillospiraceae bacterium; assembly: GCA_036641735.1. Taxonomy (GTDB): domain Bacteria; phylum Bacillota; class Clostridia; order Oscillospirales; family Ruminococcaceae; genus JAGPHI01. Next base: position 16,895 of record JAVWEG010000043.1, on the reverse strand, counting down.
GGATATTGCACTTTACGTAGTAAAAAGCGAGGACAAGGATAATTATAAGATTTACGATGGCGAAGTTTTTAAAGGATATCAATCTAATAGAAATCATTTAGATTGAAAAAATCGGCTGCGATATGGGCTTTTCCATATCGCAGCCGATTTTTAGTTATTGAATAAATTACATTACAGCGCCGATTATTATGCAAACAATAATTGCCGCAAGGCAGACGCAAATAAAAACATCAAGAGCTTTTTTCGATACATTAATCTTGTCGTAGAAATTGTGTTTGCTGCGATTTACGGCTTCGTCAAGCGCACTGAGCTTTTTTTCTTTTTCGTTAAGCTCGGCTTCTTTTTGTTCTAGTTGCAGCTCCTTTTGAGCTAAAAGCTCCTCTTGGGTTTTATTGCTGTTATCCATTGTTACCTCTACTTTTTAGCAAGATATTTACGCACGTCTATGGCTACAGCCACGATGATGATAAGCCCCTTTATGATGAATTGCAAATACGGGTTTACCTCTAAGTAATAAAGGCTGTAGTTAATAACCTGAAGTAATATTACACCGATAACGCAGCCGGGAATAGTGCCGACACCGCCCGAGAATGATACACCGCCGATAACGCAACCGGAGATGGCATCAAGGTCGTAGTTAAGCCCTGTTTGTGTGGTAACGCTCTGTACACGGCCTGCTTCCAAGAAGGCTGCAATGCCGTATAAAACACCTGCAACGATGTATACACCCATAATATTGCGCGATACATTTACACCTGATACGGCTGCTGCTTCGGGGTTACCTCCTATGGCAAACATATTTTTGCCAAGTGTGGTTTTATTCCATACTACCCACATTACTATTGCGCAGGCAAGGTAAAAATACACAAGATTTGGTATGCCGAAGGTATAGCTGTTTACAAGGTCTATGTAACGCTTATCAAGGCTTGCCAAAGGCTGTGTGCCGCCCTTTTGGCTGTCTATATAAATACAGATAGCGCCGTATGCGATAAGCTGAGTGCCAAGAGAAATGATGAACGCGTGCATATGCAGCTTTGATACACCAAAGCCGTTGATAGCGGAGAACACCACGCATACTACTATTGAGAGCAGTAATGGCAAAATAAGCGGCAATGGCTTAGTGATTTGCGGATACATACGTGATGCATATGTAACGCTTTGCAGTAGTGATGCTGACAAAGCAGCGCCGCAGCCAAGCACACGTCCTGCGGAAAGGTCTGTACCTGCTAACACTATAAGCCCTGCTACACCGAGAGCCATAATGCCGCGAGTGGAAGCCTGCGCAAGTATTTTCCATAAATTGCTCATTTTAACGAAGCTGGGGTCGGCTATACATACGCCGATAATCATTATGCCGAGGATTATATATAAAGCATAGCTTAAAAAGAAATCTCCGACTTTGGCTTTATTAAGCTTGCTCTTTTTTACGGTTTTGGTATTTTCCATATTTACACCCCTTATACGTATTTTGCGGCAAGCCGCATTATTTCTTCCTGAGTAGCGTCCTTAACATCGAGTATACCCGCTACGTGGCCATTGCTCATTACTAATATACGGTCACATATGCCTATAAGCTCAGGCATTTCGGAGGATACCATTATTACACCCTTGTTTTCGTTTGCAAGGTTTAATATTAGCTGATATATCTCATATTTAGCTCCTACATCTATACCGCGTGTAGGCTCGTCCAGCAAAAGCACGTCAGGCTTTGTGAGAAGCCAGCGCCCTATAATTACCTTTTGCTGATTGCCGCCCGATAGTGAGCGTATTGCGGTGGTGGCACTTGGGGTTTTTACATTCATACTGTCTATTACCCATTGAGTGTCTTTGTTCATACTTTTGTTTGACAAAAATCCAAACTTGACGTAGTTTTGAATATTGGCTATAGTACTGTTGAATATAAGGCTCATACCTGAGAAAATACCTGTGGCACGGCGCTCCTCTGTAAGCATTGCAAATCCGTTATGTATTGCATCCTTAGAGCTTTTGTTGTTTACAGGCTTGCCGTCTTTTAGTATTTCACCTTCTGAATGGTGGGCTATACCGAAAATAGTTTCCAATAGCTCGGTACGGCGGCTGCCAACAAGCCCTGCTATGCCGAGAACTTCACCTTTGCGAAGCTCAAATGATGCATCTATGCAGGAGGGGGCATATTTACCTGTAAGATTTTTCACTTCCAATAAAACATCGCCAGGGACATTGGTTTTGGGCGGATACAAATTAGTAAGGTCACGTCCAACCATATATTTGATAATTTTATCGGTGGTAAGGTCTTTTGCAGGCTCTGTGGCTATCCACTGACCGTCGCGCATTATGGTTACTTCATCGGATATCTGCAATATCTCCTCCATTTTATGAGAGATATAAACAAGAGCAACACCCTTGTCGCGCAGCTTATTGATAATAGTAAATAAATGGTCTACTTCCTCTTGGGTAAGAGATGAGGAAGGCTCGTCTAGCACTACGATGTTTGCATTATAGGATACTGCCTTTGCTATTTCTACCATTTGACGTTGTGATACACTTAACTTGCCTATCATTGTACGGGGATTTACAGGAATATCTAAGTCATCGAACACAGCTTTTGTTTTTTCGTACATCAGCTTGTGGCTTACAAGCCCATAACGCTTTGGAAACCTACCAAGCCAAATGTTTTCCATTACGCTGCGCTTTAGCACTTGGTTTAGCTCTTGATGTACCATTGCCACACCGTGTTCCATAGCATCCTTTGGCCCTTGAAAATGAACTTCGTTTCCGTCTAGCAAGACTTTGCCCGCGTCTTCTTTGTATATGCCGAAAAGACATTTCATCAAGGTGGATTTTCCAGCTCCGTTTTCACCCATAAGCGCGTGAACTGTGCCTTTGCGCAGACGTAGCGTAGCGTGATCAAGCGCCTTTACACCGGGGAAATTTTTTTCAATGTCTGTCATTTCCAGCAAATAGGTATCTTGCATAAAATTCACCACTCTTCCACTTAATACAAATCGCACAGCCGCCCTTATGGGGGCATCTGTGCGATTTGCTTTAAAATATCACATTAAAAGATTTACTGTTTGATTATTTGCCTGTGTAAGGAGCATAAGGAATACGTACAGCTACACCGCTGTCATCAAACTTGTAAGATGTGCCGTCTAGGAAGTCTTTACCGGTAGCAGCGTTCATAGCTACAGCGGCGATTGCCTTGCCCATTGCAGGTGCATCTTGCAATACAGTAGCGCTCATTGTCTTTTTGGAGATAGCATCTTTAGCCTGCTCTGTAGCATCTACACCGATAACAGGAATAAACTTGTCTCCGCCTTCTTTGTTGTATCCAACGTTGGTAAGTGCAGCAATAGCGCCAACAGCCATACCGTCATTATTAGCTAAAACAAGCTCTATTTTGCCTTCGTTTTTGGCAAGAGCGGATTCCATAGCTTTTTGGGCTTGCTCAGCATCCCAGTTACATACATAAGTTTCGCCAACCTGCTCCATCTTTACACCAGCGGCAACAGCTTGGTCTACGCTCCACTTTGTACGTGCGATTGCTTCAGGGTTATCAGGCTCACCCTGGAACATAACATACTGCACCTTGCCGTCCTTGTTAAGGTCGTAGGCAGGATTAGCATCAAACAATTGTTTTACAAGGTCGCCCTGCATTTTGCCGGCGTCTGCTGCGTTAGTACCGATAAAGCAAGCTTTGTCGTATGCTTTAATGGTAGCGGCATCAGGCTCGCGGTTAAAGAATATAGTAGGAATACCGGCAGCCTTAGCTTTTTCTACAACGCCTGAAGCTGCTTTAGCATCAACCATATTAACGCAAAGTACGTTAACACCCTTGTTGATAAGCACGTCTAGCTGGTCGTTTTGTGTGGCTTGGTCGCCCTTACCATCTTGCATAATGACCTCTGCCTTGCCGGCAAGCTCATCTTGCAATGCGTTACGCACTGTGGATATATAGGTATCATCATATTTGTAAATAAGCACGCCTACCTTAGGCAAAGCACCTGCTGCCGGTGCCGATGCTGATACGGTTGACGATGCAGGGGTAGAAGCGGCAGGTGTAGAAGCAGCCGGCTTCTCGCCACAGGCTGTAGCTGAAACAGCTAATACTGCAGCTAATGCAAATGTTAAAATCTTCTTCATTGTTTTCTCCTTCATTTTTCGTAACAATACTTGTATGGATAATCCACACATTATATTGTAAAAATATTTGCACAACAAAGACTTATTGTGCGCCTAAATATTAACATTTCACAAGCGAAATGTCAATACAAATGTTTAATTTGATACCGAATTTTAATAATTATTTATAAATATTGTGAATATTGCACAAAAATTAATGCAAAATATTTATTATAAAAAATATGGAGTATTGAAGCATATAAATGTAAAATTGTATTTCTGATTAATAACTTTTAAAAAGTGGGTGCTAATTGTCATATTCAGTGTACTATTGTTTATTTTTTTGTAAAACAATAGACTTTACCGCAAAAGTAGGATATAATTTGAGCTGTTTACAGCAATTTTACTTTTGATTGTCCTACGCAAAGCTTCGTTTTTGCTGTGTGCAAATTGACAAAAGGCTCGAGTACAAGGACAATAATAAGCTGAGCTGTTACAAAATAAAAAACAATTGCAAAAAAGGATTAATAATGAGTGAGGGAAATAGGATGTCGGCTAAAGAATTTTTAAAGAAAAAGGATATTGAGTTTTCGGTGAAGCGGTATGGCATAGATGCACTTGGTGCAATGGCGCAAGGACTATTTGCGTCGCTTCTGATAGGCACTATTATCAGTACATTGGGCGAGCAAATCGGCTTGCAATTACTTATTGATATAGGCACATTTGCAAAAGGAGCTACAGGCCCTGCTATGGCTGTTGCTATAGGATATGCACTGAAATGTCCGCCACTTGTGCTTTTTTCGCTTATTACTGTAGGCGCTGCTGCAAACACTTTGGGCGGAGCAGGCGGGCCGTTTGCAGTATTGGTAGTAACGGTGGCGGCAGCAGAGCTTGGCAAGCTTGTGAGCAAAGAAACAAAAATAGATATTATTGTTACACCGTGTACTACTATAGTATCGGGAGTGCTTTTGTCTATGTGGTGCGCGCCTGCAATAGGGGGAGCTGCGAGTGCTGTAGGCGGTATGATAATGTGGGCTACGGAATTGCAGCCGTTTTTTATGGGAATACTTATAGCTGTAATAGTGGGTGTAGCTTTAACATTGCCGATAAGCAGTGCGGCAATATGTGCGGCGCTAAGCCTTACGGGCCTTGCAGGAGGGGCCGCTGTGGCAGGCTGCTGCGCACAAATGATAGGCTTTGCGGTGATGAGCTATAAAGAGAACGGGCTTGGCGGCATAGCAGCGCAGGGCATAGGTACATCTATGCTGCAAATGGGTAATATCGTAAAAAATCCGCGTATTTGGATAGCACCGACACTGGCAAGTGCAATAACGGGGCCGATAGCTACTTGCTTATTTAAGCTGCAAATGAATGGCGCTGCTGTGGCTTCCGGTATGGGTACTTGCGGATTTGTGGGGCAAATAGGCATATATACAGGCTGGGTAAATGATGTGAACGCAGGGATAAAAGCAAGTATTACGGCTTTTGATTGGCTGGGGCTTGTGATGATTTGCTTTGTATTGCCTGCTGTGCTTACACTTTTAATTGCAATGCCTTTGCGTAAAATAGGCTGGATAAAAGAAAACGATTTGAAGCTGGATTTGTAGAAATGATATAAAAAAGCCCCCGACTATCGGCAATTGCCGACGGTCGGGGGCTTTCGTTATTTAGAATATTTTGTTACTATATCGTGCATTTCTGTAAAATGCTGTTCCATATCTGCCACAAGCTTAAATTGTGTGCGGCAGCGGTCTAGGTTTTGTCCGTCACGATGCGTTTTAAAATAGGTATCGCCCTCAAGATAATCGGTGAGGAAGCGTATGCCACACTCTAAGGTCATTAGCTTTGCGCCCCACGGAAGATATGCAAGCTCTGTGGAATTGAGCGCGCCTGCACAGCCTGTGAGAAAGCCGTCTACGTATGTTTCGTATAAAGGCAAATCAAAATTTACTTTAGATAAATCTTGTTCATCTTCTGCTGAATGGTTAGCGCCAAAGCGAATGGAATCACCGAAATCATTAAGAGCAAGACCGGGCATTACGGTATCAAGGTCAATTACGCAAATACCATTGCCTGTAGCTTTGTCTATTAAAACATTATTCAGCTTAGTATCGTTATGCGTTACGCGCAAAGGAAGCTCGTTTTTGGCAAGCATATCCACAAGCACAGAGCAGTCTTTTTCGTGGGCAAGCACAAAATCTATTTCGGGCTTTGCTGTTTTTGCTCTGCCGAGAGAATCTGCATCAAGCGCTTTTTTGAAGTTTACAAAACGATTTTTAGTATCGTGAAATTTAGCTATTGTCTCGTGCAGGCTTGCAGCAGGATAAGAGCTTAATTCGTGCTGAAAATTACCGAACGCTTTTGCAGAAGCGTAAAAAAGCTCGGGTGTTTCGGCTGTTTGTAAGCATAAAGTACCTTCTACAAATGGATATACGCGCCACGCACCGCCCTTAGAATCGGTGAAATATGGCTTATCCTCACGAGTAGGCAGCACCGTCATAGTTTCGCGAGAGCTGTCTCCGCCATTTTTTTCTATGCTTTTACGCAAAAAGTCGGTGACACCGCAAATGTTTTCCATAAGCTCATTTGGCTTTGTAAATACATTGGTGTTTATGCGCTGCAATATAAAACGCGCGCCGTCGCCATCGTTTTTTTGAACATATACACAAAAGGTGTCGTTAATATGCCCTGCACCATAGCGCACAGCACCTACCACGATGCCGCCAAAGTCGTATCCTTGCAGAGCTTCGTGCATTTGGTTTTCGGCTACGTCCATTACAGCACCTCCCATAGATTGTCGGGATATTCGCCGCTTGCTGTTTTGTCGGCAATTGCTTTCATTACAAGAGGCTTGTCTTCTTTATAAGTAACACCGTACCATTTATCACGGCTGCGCAGTACTTTTACCTGTGCTTTGCCTTCTTCTACAAGCTGGCTTACCACGCTTGGCAAAAAGTATTCGCCTTTAAGAGGATTTGTTTTTAGGCTTTCGTCAAGAAAAGCAGAAAAACGTGTTTCTGTTTCGCTGATAAAGCTTTTTGTAAAGCCCCATAAATTCATAGATACAACTGTATTGCCCGGCAATTCTGTCCAAGTGGCACCATCGTCCTCTGTAAAGCGTGCGCCAGTAGGTGTTTTTTCAATATGCGTGCGCTCGGTTACTTTGGCAAGATAAGCGTCGTTTGTTTCTACGCAGATGCCGCGAGCTACGTGGCCTGAATCGGTAACGGTGTTCTCAAGCATATATCCTACCATTGAATACTCGTATTTACCGTTTACATCATCGTGAGAGGATAAATAATCGTAGATGGTTTGGTATGCCTCAGGCCCGTAATAATCATCGGCATTAATTACCGCAAAAGGCCCGTCTATAAGGTCTTTGGCAGATAAAATAGCGTGGCTTGTACCCCACGGCTTAGTGCGGCCATCGGGTACGCTGTATCCGCTTGGCAGATTATCAAGCTGCTGATAAGCATATTTTACGTCCATTATTTTAGACATACGGTCGCCGATTGCTTCTTTAAAATCGGCTTCTATTTCGTGCTTTATAATAAAAATGATTGTCTCAAAGCCTGCTCTGCGAGCATCGAATATTGAATAATCGATAATGAGCTGCTCGTGATTACCAACAGGATCGATTTGCTTTAGTCCGCCATAGCGGCTGCCCATTCCGGCTGCCATTACTACCAATACAGGTTTTTTCATTTTAATTGCTCCTTTTAAATATGATGTTATTAATATTAAGCTTTGTATCCATTAGGGTTTGTGGACTGCCATTTCCACGAATCAAGACACATATCCTCTATGCCGTATTCCGCTTGCCAGCCAAGCTCGTTTTTCGCTTTGGCAGGATCTGCGTAGCACTCGGCTATGTCGCCGGGGCGGCGCGGAGCTATCACATAAGGTAAATCCTTGCCGCAAGCTTTACTGTATGCTTTGATAACGTCTATTACGCTATAGCCTTTGCCTGTGCCAAGATTGCAGATGAATAAACCGCATTTTGTGCTTAGCTTTTTGAGCGCTGCTACGTGACCTTTGGCAAGGTCTACTACGTGGATATAGTCGCGCACACCTGTGCCGTCGTGCGTTTTGTAATCGTTGCCAAATACGTTTACCGCCTTTAGCTTGCCTACGGCAACTTGTGCTATATAAGGTACGAGATTGTTTGGAATACCGTTAGGATCTTCACCTATAAGTCCGCTCTTGTGCGCGCCGATAGGATTAAAATAACGAAGCAAAGCTACATTAAAGCTGGGATCGGCTTTACAATAATCTTTTAAAATGCCCTCTATCATCAGCTTGGTAGCACCGTACGGATTAGTGGTGGACAGGGGGAAATCCTCGGTGATTGGCACTGTGGCAGGATCTCCGTACACTGTGGCGGAGGATGAGAAAACAAAGTTTTTTACACCGTATTTACGCATTACATTCAATACGTTTAGCGTGTTGATAAGATTGTTTGAATAATATTCAAGCGGCTTTGATACGCTCTCACCTACAGCCTTTAGCGCTGCAAAGTGAATAACCGAATCTATTTCAGGGTGGCTTGCAAATAGCTTATCTGTAGCTGCAAGGTCACATAAATCTACATTTACAAACGGTACTTTTTTGCCGCTTATTTTTTCTACTCTGCGCAGAGATTCTTCACAGGAATTAACAAGATTGTCGGCAACTAAAATTTCGTAGCCCGCTGCCATAAGCTCGATGCAAGTGTGGCTACCGATGTAGCCTGCGCCTCCGCTAACTAATATTGACATAGTAACAGCTCCTTTTTTATAATGAGGACAAGCGTTTTGCCCTCTTTGATTACTTGACTCTATTGTAGTGAATATCTTGTGCATTTAAAATAGATTTTAAAATATAATATTTGCACAATCGTGCATTTCAATGATTATAATGGACTTTTGTGCAATATATGTGCTTAATTATTGTCGCGGCTGGCAAGTACCTTTACACTCTGTGCATATTCGGACGGTGTCATACCCGTAACCTTTTTAAAGTGACGTGAAAAGTAATGAATGGAATTGTATCCAAGCAGTACGGATATCTCGGTAAAATTGTGGCTGCTTTCGCGTATCATACGCTTGGCGGCATTCACCTTTACTGTGCCGAAATATTCCATAGCACCGCCGCCTGTTTGCTCGCGGAATATTTTTTGCAAATAGCTGCGCCCTACAAGATTATCTCGGCATATATCAGACAAAGTAAGCTTTTTGGAAACATTATCCTCTAAATATTTGCCTACACGTCCTACGAAATCGCTTTGCGAGCGCTCGCGGATAAGGCTGGTGGTATGCCCTGTAACAGAGCCTTGCTTGCGGATAAAATCTATTAAAAGCCCTTCTATATTTTGCTGTACCAGCTGCTCCGATGCAAAGGGACAAGCTGTATTTCGCAGCAATTCTTTAGTGTTCGGATCGTGCATCGGAGACGAAAATGCGCTTTCGCTTTCGGAAATAATTTTGGCTATCAGCTTGCGCTGAGTATCGTCTATGCAGGCAACTTTATTGTTAAAATATGACATCTCGGGAGAATGGCAAACAAAGCTTACCACCACAAGATTTGGCGCTACTACACCATTGGCGCGAAGATTGTGAAATTCGCCCGGCTTGTGAAAGATGATTTGTCCGCGCTTAAGATGGTGAACAATCTCGCCGGCAGTAACATCAAGCTCGCCTTTATCCACGTAGAGAAATTCCCAAAAATCGTGGCTTTCGCCATCAAAGGCATAAGAGCTTGCATATTCAAAATAATGTACCGAGACAATGCCCTCTACAGTGAGAGCCTGTAATGGGTGCAATACAGTGTAATCCATTTTTCAGTTCCCTTCATTATGGTAAAAATAGTGCTATTATTTGATGCTTCCTAAATTTTTGTTGTGCTTGCGATATTCGCCCGGGCTTATAGCTTCAAGACGCCTAAAGCTTTGCGAAAAATAACTTGGAGATGAAAACCCTAAAAGATGACTGATTTGCGATAATGAATAATTGGTGTTTATTAAAAGATATTTAGACTCTTTAATACGTCGGCTGATGAGATAATTGATAGGGGAAATATTAAACTCTTTGTGAAAAGCGTGTACAAGATAATATTTATTAACGTGAGTGAGGTTCGCGAGCAAATCGAGCGTGATGTTTTCGGGATAATTTGTATCGATATATCGCTTTACTTCGGCACATTCTTTGTTTGTTTTACGCACAGAGGTTGCCGACATAGAATATTGCGTATGCCGCAAAATGCGAATAAGCAATATCTCAAGCAAATTTTTGCAGATTGTTTCGTGTCCCATTTGCTTTTCTTCTATTTCGCGCAGCATTGTGGTAAGGCAAAATAATATATCATTTTGAGAATCACGAAAATTATGTGTGCGATATTGTAAATCTTTATTATCGCCGTTTAGCAGCTCTACACCGTCTACACCCAGCACTATGTATTCAAGCGGAGTTTCGGGCAAGCTTACCTCTGTATGCTCAACACCAGAATTCACTATTATAAGGTCATCGGGGATTACTTTCAGTGTTTCGCCGTCTATATGAAATTCTCCTGCGCCGCGCACACAATAAAATAGCTCTAAGCAAGTATGTGTGTGCAAAGTGGAGTGCCAATCACCTCCGAAACGCGAGGTGCTTACATATAATAGGCGCATTTCTTGAAAGGGTGATGCTTTGGTTTCAAAATCATATCTATCGTTGCTCATAGCATTCCCTACCTCTTTAGTAATATTGTGATTATTATATATAATTCTTCTATATACCATTATAGATTAGCTTGAAAATATAATCAAGCGCTAATTTAAAAGACAATATTGGCTGTAAAAAAGCAAAAATAGCAAAGTGACAGTGCAACAATATTCTTTTTGTGCATAATGTTTATAAAATATTGCAAAACAATTACAATAAATTATAAACTATGTACAAAAAGCAATTTATATAAAATTATGAGCAATATATAGATTGTATAAGTTTCTTAAAAAGCTATACTAAAGTAGTATTCAGCGTACTAAACATTTGTGCGCAAGAACAAAAGAAAATTTTGGAGGTAAATTTATGAAAAAGGCGTTAAGCATTTTATTAGCTGCAATGATGTCATTGACATTGCTTGCAAGCTGCGGTGAGAAGCCTGCGGCAAGCACACCGGCAGCAAGCACACCGGCGGCAAGCACACCGGCTGATAGCACTCCTGCTGCACCCGCGAGCGGAGATTTGGCCACACCTGAAGCAGGCGCAGAGCTTGTATACTGGACAATGTGGAATGAAACAGAGCCACAGGGTAAAGTAGTAGCAGAAGCAGCAGAAGCTTTTACTGCAAAAACCGGAGTGAAAATAGACGTTAACTTTAACGGACGCGATATCCGTAAATCTTTGGAGCCGGCTTTGGCAGGTGGAGAAGTTGTCGATATATTCGACGAAGATATCGAGCGTGTACTTAATACTTGGGGCAAATATTTATTGCCACTAGACGAGTATGTTGCCGGCACATATGACGGCAAGGTATATCGTGACCAAGTAAACAAGACTTTGATTGACTTAGCTGAAAAGCTTGGCGGCGGCTCTATCAAGAACATTCCTTATCAGCCATCTACAATGGTAGTAATGTACAATAAAGATTTGTTCGACAAGGCCGGCATAAAAGAAACACCTAAGACTTGGGATGAGTTTATGAAGGTGTGCGAGCAGCTTAAAGCAGCAGGCACAACACCTATCACAGTAGACGATGCATATATGGCAGCTTTGTTTGGCTACAATATGGACCGTTTAGTAGGTGCTGATAAAACACTTGCAATGGTAAAAGACGTTAATTTCTCTGACCCAGCCGTTTTAGAATTTGCTAAGATTTGGGAAGATATGGCAAAGAAGGGCTACATCTCTAAGAAAGCCGCTTCTAACGTATTCCCGGCAGGACAGATAGAAGAAGTAGCTAAGGGAACAGTAGCTATGTACCTTAACGGCACTTGGCTACCTAACGAAATCAAGGGCAATGCACCTGATATGAAGTGGGGTTCATTTGCTTGGCCTGCAATGAAGGGCGGCGACGGTCCTGAGGCAAATAACTTTGGTTCACAGAGCTATGGCATCAACAAGGATACTAAGTATCCTAACGCAGCATTTGCTTTCGTACGTTGGATGACAACAGGCGAATGGGATCAGAAGCTTGCTGACGAGAGCCTCGGAGTACCAATGGCTAACGATGCAAAATGGCCTGTGCAAACTGCAGATGCAAAAGCAATAATCGATTCTACCACAAAGCGTATTCCATGGGCTTGCGGTATGGAAGATGTAGCTGAAGTAAACGCAGCTATTAAAGAAAACTTCGCAAAGCTTGTTAAGGGCGATATCGATGCAAAGGCATTTGCAGACAATATGGCTAAATTGAAAAAAGCAGCGTAATTACAATACTTAAAAAGCACTGAAAATGCGGCGGCACTACTCTTTTTGCCGCCGCATTTTTTCTTTTATTATTTTAGAAAAGGGGGATTTCGCCTTGATTAAAAAGAAGAACACTCCTATGATTGTGGCATTTTTAGCGCCTGCACTGATATTATATGTAATGGTGTTCCTGTATCCTACCATACGTACAGTTATTATGAGCTTTTTTAACGTGGTAGGTGTGGCAGACCCCGTATCAAGCTGGAGCTTTGCAGGATTTGGTAATTATAAAGATGTATTTGCAAATACTTTTTTTATACAGAGTATGAAAAACATCGGCAAAATATGGATTATCGGCGGCGTTGGGGTAATGCTGTTCAGCCTTGCATTTGCTGTAATACTTACAAGCGGTGTGCGCGGTAAAAGTATGTTCCGTAGCATTATTTATCTGCCAAATGTAATTTCCGCTGTAGCAATGGGTACAATGTGGCTTAACTATGTATATAATTCGGACTATGGTCTGTTACACGATATATTAAAGACACTTGGCTTTACGAAGCTTAGCGAAACACTGTGGACTAGCCCCGGCAATTTGTTTTACAGTATGCTGGTAGCATATTGCTTTGGTATGGTGGGCTATCATATGCTGATATTTATGAGCGGCATAGAGCGCATAGGCGCAGATTATTATGAAGCTGCCACCATAGAAGGCGCAAATGTATTTCAGAAATTTTTCCGTATTACATTACCGCTTTTACGCGGAAGCATACGTACTAACTTAGTAATGTGGACTGTATCAACGGTAGGATTTTTCGTATGGGGGCAATTATTCAGCCCTGTAAACTTATCTAACGACACAGTAACACCTATGAACTATATGTACGAGCTTGTATTTGGCGCATCGTCATCTGCCGCTACAGCGCGTAACTCGGGACAGGGTGCCGCAATTGGCGTGTTAATGGCAATTATAGTGGTAATTGCGTTTTTTGCAACAAATTTCATCGTGAAGAACGATGATGTAGAGTTATAAGGGGGGCAAAATAATGGGTAAAAAAGAAAAGAAAATCCGCACCCCGATTAATTGGCGCAAGGAGGCAACCTTGTTGCCCGGTTATTTTTTAGCAGGGCTTTGGGTGCTGTTTACGATTGTAGTAGTAGGGTGGGTTATATTTGCATCATTCTCTACTTCTAACGAAATTTTCTCTGATAGTATGTTTAAATTTGAGACGGGACTTCATTTTGAAAACTACGCAAATGCGTGGAAATCGCAAAAAGTAAGCGTGTTTTTTATGAACTCACTGTTTTACACGCTTATTTCGTGCGTAGCAGTGGTGCTTGTATCTGCACCTGCGGCATATGTACTGTCTCGCTTTAAATTCAAAGCAAATATGCTTATACAAAATCTTATTGCCGCGGCACTCGGCATACCTGTAATAATGATTGTTATGCCGCTGTTTGGCCTTATCACAAGCCTTAAGATGACTAATAAGCGCAGCACGATTATATTCTTGTACATAGCGATAAGTGTGCCATTTTCGATATTCTTTTTGCTTAGCTTCTTTAAAAACCTAAGCTTTACGTTTGAGGAAGCGGCGGCAATAGACGGATGTAGCCCGATGAAAACCTTTTGGAAAATAATGCTGCCGCTTGCGCAGCCGGGCATTATTACAGTGACAATATTTAACTTTATCACTATTTGGAATGAGTATTTTATGTCGCTGATATTTGCCAATAAAGCGAAGGTGAGACCTGTGGCGGTAGGCTTGTATAATATGATACAGGGTATGCGCTATACGGGCGACTGGGGCGGAATGTTTGCAAGCGTGGTTATAGTATTCTTGCCTACATTTATATTGTACATATTCTTATCTGATAAGATTATCGCCGGTGTTACCGGAGGCGCAATAAAAGGATAGTAAAAATTATATTAAGGCTACAAAGCATTATTATTGCTTTGTAGCCTTTTTGTAGGATAGTATATCAAAATTAATTTGCAATGCGTATAATTGTTATTATTTATAAGCGGAAGGGTAAATATGATGAAAAAACCAAATATAGTATTTTATTTTGCAGACCAGCAGCGCTGGGATACACTTGGCTGTATGGGGCAAAAATTAGATGTGACACCTAATATCGACGAGCTTGCAAAAAGCGGAACATTGTTTGAAAACGCTTTTACCTGCCAGCCTGTATGTGGCCCTGCACGAGCTTGCTTACAAACAGGGCGCTATGCCACAGAAGTGGGCTGCCATATTAATGGCATTGCGCCGCAGTTTGGCAATGTGAAAATGCTTGCGGAATATTTTAATGAGGCGGATTATCGCACGGCGTATGTAGGTAAATGGCATCTTGCCACAGATATGCACAAGGGGCTGAATTATGAAACTGCCGCTATACCACATTCGCGCAGAGGCGGATATAAGGATTATTGGATGGCGGCTGATGTACTGGAATTTACAAGCCACGGATATAACGGATATGTATATGACGAGAATTGCGAAAAAGTAAACTTTACAGGGTATAGAGCGGATTGTATTAACAATTATGCGATAGATTTTGTGCAAAAGCAGAGCGAGGAAAAGCCGTTTTTCTTATTTGTAAGCCAGATAGAGCCGCACCACCAAAATGATGATAAGCGCTTTGAGGGGCCGTGCGGCAGCAAAGAAAAGTTTTGTAAATTCACACCTCCCGGAGATTTAGTGGGCAAAGGCGGAGATTGGCAAGAAAATTATCCCGATTATTTAGGCGCTTGCCACAGCTTAGACGAAAATCTCGGGCGGCTTGTAACGGCGCTTAAAGACAAGGGGCTTTGGGAAAATACAATTTTATTTTATACTGCGGATCACGGCTCGCATTTTCGCACAAGAAACTCGGAATATAAGCGCTCGTGCCACGATGCATCGATACATATACCTTTACTTGCGGTAGGCGGCTGTTTTAATACAGGGCGCAGAGTAAAAAACGTGGTAAGCTTGATAGATTTGCCTACTACCTTATTGGACTGTGCAGGCATAGAGATGCCTAAAGAATTTAAAGGGCGCAGCTTGTGCGAGCTTGCGGAAAATCCTACAATGAGCTGGGATAATACGGCGTTTTTACAAATAAGCGAGAGCCAAGTGGGCAGGGCAATACGCACAGAAAGATACACTTATTCTGTGCGCGGAGAAAAAGAAGGGTTTATCACAGACGTAAACTCTGATGTGTATTATGAGGACTTTTTGTACGACGATATTGCTGACGTTCATCAGCAAAATAATCTTGTGAATGACTTTGCTTTTGCAGATGTGAGAAAAGCTTTATCGGAAAAGCTTGCACAAAAAATGCGTGAGGCTAATGAAGAATTGCCAAATATAAAGCCGATTACAGATAGAAATAAATAAGAGAAAAGCCATTACGAATTTTGCACAAATTTCGTAATGGCTTTTTGTGCAAAATTCAGATACTATTAGTCGAGCTTTTTATTGAAGAATATGATACAATATATGTTAGGTAGAATTATTTTAAACAAAGGCGGTATTATTATGAAATTTTTAGGTCTTGATATTCCTGTGAGAAATGTTCCTGCGCTTGATAACGATTTTGTGCCACTGGGGCTTTTTTTTGAAAGCTATCAAAAACGTGCTACTAAGCCGCTTTGCATTGCTGTAGAGCGCAGTGATAAACAAATCGGTACATATGAAACCAAGATTTACGGAACACCGGATATGAAAAAGGCAGATGCTTATTATGTGGATAGGCTTGTAAAGTTTTTGCTGTGGAGCTGGGGCGGATTTAAGGTAATAATTTGCGGCGATGATGCAGTGGCAAATGTTATTAAAGAAGCATATACAGACAATGGTTCTCGCAGCTTTGACAAGGGCTTTATGGAGAATGTGTATGAGACGAGCTTTATAGTGGAGAGCGATTCATATGAAAACCGTCCTGTGGCTAACGAGAAAACCGAGAGCATCGGCCGCCATATGAACGGCTGCCGTATAGGATTTGATGCAGGCGGCTCTGACCGCAAGGTAAGCGCCGTTATTGACGGAGAAGCGGTATACAGCGAAGAGGTAGTATGGTATCCTAAAACTAATCCTGATCCTGATTATCATTATGACGGTATTGTTACTGCGTTTAAAACAGCCGCTTCTAAAATGCCGCGAGTAGACGGTATTGGCATATCCTCGGCAGGTGTGTATGTAGATAATAAATGTATGGTAGCAAGCTTATTCTTAAAGGTAAGCCCTGAGGATTTTGCCGCAAAGGTAAAAAATATCTATACAAGAGCTGCAAAGGAAATAGGCGAAAATATACCTGTTGTTGTGGCTAATGACGGCGACGTTACTGCGCTTGCAGGCGCAATGGGCCTTAATGAAAACGGCGTACTGGGTATAGCAATGGGTACAAGTGAAGCTGTGGGATATGTGGACGAGGAAGGCAATATTAAGG